>DATHJB010000219.1 GCA_035316325.1 Acidimicrobiales bacterium | reverse complement strand
TACCACCCCGAGGCCGGGCCGGGTCCCCACGACAGCCGCTACCTGTTCGCCGAGTTCGCCGACCTGATCGCCGGGAGCGCGCATGCCGCGGCGTGACGACATCGAGTCGATCCTGCTGATCGGCGCCGGCCCGATCGTGATCGGCCAGGCCTGCGAGTTCGACTACTCCGGCACCCAGGCCTGCAAGGTGCTCCGGGCCGAGGGTTACCGGGTGATCCTGGCCAACTCGAACCCGGCCACGATCATGACCGACCCCGAGTTCGCCGACGCCACCTACATCGAGCCGCTCGACCTGCAGCACCTGGCGAAGATCGTCGAGCGGGAGCAGCCCGACGCGGTGCTCCCCACCCTCGGCGGGCAGACGGCGCTGAACCTGGCGATGGAGCTGGTGGAGGCGGGCGTGGTCGGCCACCCGGGCACGCCCGAGCTGATCGGGGCCACCGCCGAGGCCATCGCCACCGCCGAGGACCGCGAGAAGTTCAAGGCCGCCATGCAGGAGATCGGCCTCCGGGTGCCGGCGTCGGCCACGGCCCACTCGTTGGAGGAGGCCACGGAGGTGGTCGAGCAGGTGGGCCTGCCCGTGGTCATCCGGCCGGCGTACATCCTCGGCGGCAAGGGCACCGGGATCGCGTCGACGCCCGACGAGTTCCAGCGGCTCGCCGCCGCCGGCCTCGAGGCCAGCCCCATCGGCGAGATCCTCGTCGAGCGGTCGATCGCCGGGTGGAAGGAGTACGAGCTGGAGGTGATGCGCGACCGCGCCGACAACTGCGTGGTCGTGTGCTCCATCGAGAACCTCGACCCGATGGGCGTCCACACCGGCGACTCGATCACGGTCGCCCCCGCCCAGACGCTGTCCGACGTCGAGTACCAGGCCATGCGCGACGCCGCGTTCGCCTGCATCCGGCGGGTGGGCGTCGAGACCGGCGGGTCGAACGTGCAGTTCGCGTTGAACCCCGCCAACGGCGACATGGTCGTGATCGAGATGAACCCCCGGGTGAGCCGGTCGTCGGCCCTGGCCTCGAAGGCCACCGGGTTCCCGATCGCCAAGATCGCCGCCCGCCTCGCCGTCGGCTACACGCTCGACGAGATCCCCAACGACATCACCCGCAAGACCCCCGCCAGCTTCGAGCCCACCATCGACTACGTGGTCACCAAGGTGCCGCGCTGGGCGTTCGAGAAGTTCCCCGGCACCGACGGGGTGCTGGGCACGTCGATGCAGTCGGTGGGCGAGGCGATGGCGATCGGGCGGACGTTCCCCGAGTCGCTGCAGAAGGCGCTGCGGTCGCTGGAGCACGGTCGCCTGGGCCTGGCGTGCGACCCGGCCGAGAGCGCCCTCGACGACATGTCGGACGACGAGCTGCTGGCCCGGGCCGCGGTCGCGACCCCCGACCGCCCGTTCCACCTGGAGGCCGCGCTGCGGCGGGGCATCCCGCTCGACGTGCTGGCCGAGCGCACGAAGGTCGACCCCTGGTTCCTCGACCAGATCCTGCAGATCGTGGAGGAGCGCACCCACCTGGCCGAGGTGGGCCTCGCGGGGATGACCCGGCGCGCCTGGAAGCGGGCCAAGCAGCTCGGCTTCGGCGACGCCCAGCTCGCCTGGCTGTGGGGCCCTGGTGTCGACCAGCTGGCGGTGCGCGACGCCCGCCTCGCCGCGGGGGTGCGGCCGACGTTCAAGACCGTCGACACCTGCGGCGCCGAGTTCGCCGCGGCCACGCCGTACCACTACTCGACCTACGAGGACGAGGACGAGATCACCGCCTCGGGGCGCCGCAAGGTGCTGATCCTGGGCTCCGGCCCGAACCGCATCGGGCAGGGCATCGAGTTCGACTACTGCTGCGTCCACGCCAGCTTCGCCCTGGCCGAGGCCGGGTTCGAGACCGTGATGCTCAACTGCAACCCGGAGACGGTGTCGACCGACTACGACACCTCCGACCGCCTCTACTTCGAGCCGCTCACGCTGGAGGACGCCCTCAACGTGATCGAGGCCGAGCAGGCGGCGGGCGACCTGCTGGGCGTGATCGTGTCGCTGGGCGGCCAGACGCCGCTGAAGCTGGCGGGCCTGCTGCCCAAGGGCCTGGTGCTCGGCACGTCACCCGAGTCGATCGACCAGGCGGAGGACCGGGAGCACTGGAACGCCCTGTGCGCCCGCCTCGAGATCCCGCAGCCGGCGGGCGGCACGGCCACGTCGTTCGAGGAAGCCAACGCCGTGGTCGGGCGCATCGGCTACCCGGCGCTGCTGCGGCCGTCGTACGTGCTGGGCGGGCGGGCCATGGAGATCGTCTACGACGAGGACGGCCTGCGCCGGGCGATCGAGGCGCTGTCGAGGTTCGGGTCGCTGGGCAAGGAGGGCGGGCTGTCGGCCGAGCGCCCGGTGCTCGTCGACCGGTTCCTGGAGGACGCCACCGAGGTCGACGTCGACGCCATCCGCGACCGCACCGGCGAGGTGGTCATCGGCGCGGTGATGGAGCACGTCGAGGAGGCGGGGGTCCACTCGGGCGACTCGGCCTGCTCGATCCCGCCGTACTCGCTGTCGGCCGAGACCGTGGCGGTGATCGAGGACTACACCCGCCGCCTGGCCGACGCCCTCGACGTCGAGGGACTCCTCAACGTCCAGTACGCGGTGACACGTGGGGGCGACGACTCACGTCTGCGAGATCTCGCCGGCGAGACCGGCGAGAGGTCAAACGACGCTGTGTCTGCCGCTCTTGGCGCCTCCGGCGCCGGGCCGCTGGGCCCGAGGCGCCAGGGCCAGGTGTTCGTGATCGAGGCCAACCCGCGGGCCAGCCGGACTGTGCCGTTCGTTGCCAAGGCGACCGGCGTGCCGCTGGTGAAGATCGCCGCCCGGGTGATGGTCGGGGCGACGCTGGCCGAGCTGCGCGACGAGGGCCTCCTGCGGCCGCCCACGGGTGCGGGCAGCGGCCGGGGCGACCGGGTGGCCGTGAAGGAGGCGGTGCTGCCGTTCAGCCGCTTCCCCGACGTCGACACCGTGCTCGGCCCCGAGATGCGCTCCACCGGCGAGGTCATGGGCATCGACCGCACCTTCGGGCTGGCGTTCGCCAAGGCCCAGGTGGCGGCGGGCGACATGCTGCCCGACAGCGGCACGGTGTTCCTGTCGCTGGCCGACCGCGACAAGCCCGCGGGCCTGCGGGCCGCCGCCGGCTTCGTCGACCTCGGCTTCGAGATCGCCGCCACCGACGGCACCGCCGAGTACCTCGAAGACGCCGGCATCACCATCGCCCAGCGGGTCGCCAAGGTGAGCACGGCGGGGGAGCGCAGCACCGAGGACCCGTCCTGGCCGACCGCGGTCGAGCTGCTGGCCCAGGGGAAGGTGCAGCTGGTGGTCAACAGCCCCCGGGGACGTGGCGCCCGCGCGGATGGCGACTACATCCGCCGTGCGGCCTCCGCCCATCGCGTACCGTGCCTGACGACGGCGTCGGCCGCGGTGGCCGCCGCCGAGGGGATGCGCGACCGCGCGGACCACGATCTCCAGGTGGGCACGCTCCAGGAGTACCTCACGCAGTGACGTCGCTTCCCACCCGCATCGGGTCGGTGGCTCTCCCCGAACCGGTGCTGACGGCGTCGGGCACCGCGGGCCACGGCGCCGAGCTGGCGGCCTACGTCGACCTGAGCCGGCTGGGCGCGGTGGTGGTGAAGTCGCTGCACGCCGGCCCGTGGGACGGGAACCCGCCGCTGCGGGTCACCGAGACGACGGCCGGGATGCTCAACTCGGTGGGCCTCCAGGGGCCGGGCGTCGAGGCGTGGCTGGCCGACGACCTGCCGCCGCTCGTCGCCACCGGCGCCCGGGTGGTCGCCTCGATCTGGGGACGCTCGGTGGCCGAGTACGAGAAGGCGGCCGAGATGCTGGCCGCGGCGCCGCCCGAGGTGGTCGCCGTGGAGGTGAACCTGTCGTGCCCGAACACCGAGCACGGCCGCGACCTGTTCGCCCACGACGCCGACGCCACCCGCCAGGTGATGGCCGCCAGCGCGGCGTGCGGCCGACCCCGCTGGGCCAAGCTGAGTCCCAACGTGACCTCGATCCCGCCGATCGCCGCCGCCGCCCAGGAGGGCGGGGCCGAGGCCGTCACGCTGGTCAACACCGTGATGGGCATGGCGATCGACCCCGAGACCCGCCAGTTCCGGCTGGGCGCGGGCGCCCGGGGCGGGGGGCTGTCCGGCCCGGCGATCCACCCGGTCGCCGTGCGGGCCGTGTTCGACGTCCACCGCGCCCTGCCGGACCTGCCGATAGTGGGCGTGGGCGGCGTCGCGTCGGGCGGCGACGCGGCCGAGCTGATCCTGGCGGGTGCAACGGCCGTCCAGGTGGGTACAGCCACCTTCGTCGAGCCTCGGGCGCCCGTGCGGGTGCTCGACGAGCTGCACGCCTGGGCACACCGGCAGGGCATACGAGACCTTCACGACGTGATCGGAGCAGCACATGACCGTTGACACCACCACCGACGCCGCCGTCCCCGAGGCGCTGCGCGCCCGGCTGGCCCTCGCCCTCGACGTCGACGACCTGGTGGCCGCGGTGCGCCTGGCGCGCGACCTGCAGCCGTGGTTCGGCACGATGAAGGTGGGCATGGAGCTGTTCGCCGCCGCGGGACCCGACGCCATCGTGAGCCTCTCGCAGCTCGGGGTCGACGTGTTCTACGACGGCAAGCTGCACGACATCCCCAACACGGTGGGCCGCACCGCCCGGGTGCTGGGCGCGCTCGGGGCCCGCTACGTGACGCTCCACACGAGCGGCGGCGTGGCGATGCTGCGGGCCGGCGTGCAGGGGCTGCGGGAGGGTGCCCTGGGCGCCGGGTTGCCGGAGCCGACGGCGCTGGCGGTGACCGTGCTCACCAGCGACCCCGACTGGTCGGAGCACCTGGTGCGCCAGCGGGCGGTCGCCGGGCTGGAGGCGGGCTGCGGCGGCTTCGTCTGCTCCGTGCCCGACCTGCCGATCCTGCGGGAGCTGGCCCCGGCGGCCACGATCGTCACCCCGGGCATCCGCCCGGCGGGCGCCTCCGCCGACGACCAGGCCCGCGTCGCCACCCCTCAGGCGGCGCTCGACGGCGGCGCCGACCTCCTGGTCATCGGCCGTGCGGTGGTCGCCTCCGACAGCCCGATCGAGGCCACCCGCTCCCTGGTCGCCGGGTTGTCCTAACCCATCCAGTCGTCCCGGTCCGAGTCATCCGTAGCCGCCAACTCACAGTCGAGTCGTTCGTGGTCGGAGACCGACCACAAGCAACTCGAGAACAACCGAACGACCACAAAGGACTCGCCAACCACCCGCCACTCTGCGTGGAGTCGGCGTCCGGGCGGGCGAGGGGCGGCGAAGAGTAGTCCGCCGTTCGGGGCCGTTCGCGGATCATGCCGATGAAACAACGGTGAACCGCATGATGTCGCAGCAGGGCTTTCGCGGTGGACTAGGGTTCGACCCCATGCCGAGCCCTCCCCAACTAACACCTGAGCAGCGCGAAGCCGCATTGGCGAAGGCCGCCGAGGCGCGGCGTGCTCGGGCTGAACTCAAAGAGAAGCTGAAGATGGGGTCGATGTCGCTCAAGGAGCTTCTCGACCAAGCCGACAACAGTGACACCGTCGGCAAGATGAAGGTGTTGGCCGTCCTCGAGTCGCTGCCCGGAGTTGGCAAGGTGCGTGCGCGCCGAGCCATGGAGGAGATCGGCATCGCCGATACCCGCCGGGTCCGCGGTCTGGGCGAGCAGCAGCGCAAGTCGCTGCTCGAGTCCTTCGGCACCTGAACCTTCCCGTCTTCCATCCCCGTCCTTGCTAGTCACGGTCTCCGGTCCGCCGGGTTCGGGCACCACCACGGCGGCGACGCAAGTCGCCGCAGCGTTGGGGCTCGAGTTGGTACCCGGCGGGCAGGTGTTCCGGCACATGGCCGTCGAGCACGGCATGAGCCTTGGCGAGTTCGGGGCCTACGCCGCAGCACAGCCGGCGGTCGACATCGAGCTCGATCGCCGGCTGGCTGACCGGGCGCGAGCGGGCGGGGTCGTGATCGAGTCACGGCTCGCCGGTTGGATCGCCCGCAACGAGCACCTCGACGGGCTGCTGGTCTGGATCGGCTGCGACGACGACGTGCGGGCTCGCCGGGTCGCCGCCCGCGAGCACAAGTCCGTCGAGCAGGCGCTCACCGAGAACGCCGAGCGCGAGAAGATCGAGCGCGACCGGTACCTCGCCCTCTACGGCATCGACAACACCGACCTGTCGATCTACGACCTCGTGCTCGATTCGGGCCGACTTCTGGCTCACGAGATCGCCGACCGGATCGTCGGCGCGGCGCGTGCCAAGTTCCCCGCCGCCTGACCGGCAAATCCTGACCTGGTAGGTGGGGATTCACCCTGGCGTCTGACCAGGAGCTATGCTGGTCGGCCGACCTTCCCACCCCTCCCCAGAAGGTGCTCCCACCACATGGCAACCCGCCAAGACACCATGATGACGCCGCCGATCGAGGAGCTCCTCGAGCTGGCCGGCTCCAAGTTCTCCCTGGTCACGCTGTCCTCCAAGCGGGCGCGCGAGATCAACTCCTACTTCAACCAGCTGGGTGAGGGCCTCGGTGCGATCGTGCCCCCGCAGGTCACCTCCGTTGCCCGCAAGCCCCTCTCCATCGCCTTCGAGGAGATCGGCGGCGGCAAGATCGTCCCGGTCACCCTCGAGGAGCAGGCCGAGATCGACGCCAAGACCGCGGCGGCAGCGGCGGCCGCGGCCGACGCCGAGAAGAAGTCCTGATCCCGCCGGGGGAGTGGGGCTGAAGGTCGAGAACGTGCCCGACGTGCCGGACGTGCTCGCCGGCAGGCGGATCGTGCTGGGGGTGTCGGGCGGCATCGCCGCGTACAAGGCCGTCGAGGTGTGCCGTCGGCTGGTCGACGCCGGCGCCCACGTCGTGCCCGTGCTGACCAAGGGCGCGCTGCGCTTCGTCGGCGAGACCACCTTCTCCGCCCTGGCGTCGGAGCGGGCGCACACCTCGCTGTTCGACGACCCCGACCCCATCCCGCACACCCGGCTGGGCCAGAGCGCCGACCTCGTGGTCGTGGCGCCGGCGACGGCCCGGGTGATCGGCACCTACGCCGCCGGCATCTCCGACGACCTGCTCACCGCCACCCTGCTGGCCACCCGGGCCCCGGTCGTCATCGCTCCCGCGATGCACACCGAGATGTGGGAGCACCCGGCCGTGCAGGAGAACCTGGCGGTGCTGGCCCGCCGGGGCGTCCACGTCGTCGCCCCCGAGGAGGGGCGGCTGGCCGGCGGCGACATCGGCAAGGGCCGTCTCGCCAGCCCGGAGGCGATCGTCCGATCCATCGAAATTGCGCTCGAAAACCCGCATATGGCGGGCGGACGAACGCAATTTCCGGACCTCTCGGGCCTCCATGTCGTGGTCACCGCCGGCGGCACCCGCGAGCCCATCGACCCCGTGCGCTACGTCGGCAACCGCTCGTCGGGCAAGCAGGGCCACGCGCTCGCCCAGGAGGCTGTCGACCGGGGCGCCAAGGTCACCCTGGTCACCACCGCCCACCTGCCCGTGGCCGACACGGTCGACGTGGTCGCCGTGGAGACCGCCGCCGAGATGGCCGCCGCCGTGGAGGCCGCCGCGGAGGTCGCCGACGTGGTGGTGATGGCCGCCGCCGTGGCCGACTTCCGTCCCGTCGCCGTCGCCGCTCGCAAGCTCAAGAAGCGCGACGGTGTCCCCGAGATCGTGCTGGAACCGACCGTCGACATCCTCGCTGAGCTGGGCATGCGCAAGCGCCCCGGTCAGACGCTCGTCGGTTTCGCGGCCGAGACCGACGATCTGCGTAAGAATGCGGCGAGCAAGCTCGCAGCCAAAGGCGCGGACATCATCGTGGCCAACGACGTGTCAGCCCCTGGGGTTGGCTTCGAGCACGACACGAACCAGGTCACGCTCCTGTTCCCTGACGGCTCCTCCCGTGAGGTGCCGTTGGTGGACAAGCGAGCCGTGGCCCGAGACGTCTTCAACGCAGTTCTCGAAAGCAGAAGGAGCAACACGTGAGCCTCCGCTGGACCTTCACGTCCGAGTCGGTCACCGAAGGCCATCCCGACAAGATGGCCGACCAGATCAGCGATGCCGTCCTCGACGCCATCCTGGCCCAGGATCCGGTGGCCCGAGTGGCGTGCGAGACCATGGTCACCACGGGCCTCGCCATCGTGGCGGGCGAGATCACCACGACGGCGTACGTCGAGATCCCGAGCATCGTCCGGGAGACGATCAAGGGCATCGGCTACGACCGCGAGTCCGTCGGCTTCGACGGCAACACCTGCGGCGTCCTGACGTCGATCGACCCGCAGTCGCCCGACATCGCCCAGGGCGTCGACACGGCCTACGAGAACCGGCTCGAGGGTGGCGAGGAAGACCTCGACAGCCAGGGCGCCGGCGACCAGGGGATGATGTTCGGCTACGCGGTCGACGAGACCGAAGACCTCATGCCGCTGCCGATCTGGTTCGCCCACCGGCTGGCCCACCGCCTGGCCGAGGTCCGCAAGGCCGGCATCCTGCCGTACCTGCGCCCCGACGGGAAGACCCAGGTCACGGTCGACTACGAGGACGGTGTGCCGGTCGAGCTCAAGACCGTCCTGATCTCCACGCAGCACCAGCCGGGCCTCGACGCCGAGACGCTGATCAAGCCCGACCTGATCGAGCACGTGATCCGGCCGCTGGTCCCGCCGCAGTTCCAGGACGACGACTTCCGCGTGCTGGTCAACCCCACCGGCTCCTTCGAGCTGGGCGGGCCCCACGCCGACTGCGGTCTCACCGGCCGCAAGATCATCGTCGACACCTACGGCGGCGCCGCCCGCCACGGTGGCGGTGCGTTCTCCGGCAAGGACCCGTCGAAGGTCGACCGCTCGGCTGCCTACGCCGCCCGCTGGGTCGCCAAGAACGTGGTCGCCTCCGGGGCCGCCAAGCGCTGCGAGGTGCAGGTCGCCTACGCCATCGGCGTCGCCCACCCGGTGTCGCTGCTGGTGGAGACCTTCGGCACCGAGTCCGTCGACCCGACGAAGATCGGCGAGGCGGTGCGCGAGGTGTTCGACCTCCGGCCCGCCGCCATCCTGCGCGACCTCGACCTCCGCCGTCCGATCTACAAGCGGACCGCCGCCTACGGCCACTTCGGCCGCAGCGACAAGGAGCTGAGCTGGGAGCAGACCACGCGGGTGGACGACCTCAAGAGTGCCCTCAGCCTCTAGAGGCGACGCCCAGACGACGCTGTGGCAGGAGCCGGTCGCGGCTCCTGCTGCGGATGTCGCCGTCGCCGTCGAGGGGCGGGTCGTCCGGGTGCTGCCCGACGAGCCGGCCATCGGCAAGACGTTCGACTACCTGGTCCCCGAGCGATTCGGGGACCAGGTGCGCGTCGGGACCCGGGTGCGGATCGCCCTGGGCGGGCGGAGGGTGGGGGGCTGGATCGTGGCCGTCGACGTCACACCGCCCCCGGGCGTCACGCCTCGGCCCCTGGCGAAGCTCTCCGGTTGGGGCCCACCCGAGGAGCTCATCGCCCTGGCCGGCTGGGCCGCGTGGCGCTGGTGGGGCCGCCCGGCGTCGTTCCTCCGGACCGCCGACCCGGACCGCATCGTGTCGGGGTTGCCCCGGTCCCCTCGGCATCCGGTGGCCTCCGGGGAGCCGGCGCCGCTGCTGCGGTCGGTCGTCCGGCTGCCGCCTGCCGCAGACCCGGTCGAGGTCGTCCTCGGCGCCGCCCGACTCGGGAACGCCCTGGTGGTGTGCCCGAACGTGGGGCTGGCCCGGGCGATCGAGGCGCGGCTGCGGCGGGAGGGCGTGCCGGTGGCGTCGCATCCCCGCGACTGGGCGCTGGGCGCGGCGGGGGCGACGGTGGTCGGCACCCGGGCGGCGGCGTGGGCGCCGGTGGGCGACCTGGCCGCTGTGGTCGTGGTCGACGAGCACGACGAGGGCCACGCCCAGGAGCAGACGCCCACCTGGCACGCCCGCGACGTCGTGGCCGAGCGGGCCGCCCGGGCCGGCGTGCCCTGCGTCCTGGTGTCGCCGTGCCCGACGCTGGAGGCGCTGGCGTGGGGCGAGCTCACCGAGCCCTCCCGCAACGACGAGCGGGCCGGTTGGCCGCTGGTCGAGGTGGTCGACCGCCGCAGCGACGACCCCCGCACCGGCCTCATCTCGCCCCGGTTGGTCGACGTGCTGCGCAGCGGCCGGCGGGTGCTGTGCGTCCTCAACCGGGTCGGCCGGGCGAGGCTGCTGGCCTGCAGCGCATGCGGTGAGCTGGCCCGCTGCGAGGCCTGCGACGCCGCCCTCACCCAGCTGGTCGAAGGGACGCTGGCCTGCCCCCGCTGCAGCCGGGAGCGGCCCACGGTGTGCGCGGCCTGCGGCGCCACCCGTCTCAAGCTGCTGCGCCAGGGCGTGAGCCGGGTGCGGGAGGAGCTGGAGGCGCTGGTGGGCGAGCCGGTGGGCGAGGTCGCCTCCACGTCTTTGAAGGGAAACGACCCGGATAGGGCCGTTTCCCTTCAAAGACGAGTGGTCGTCGGCACGGAGGCCGTGCTGCACCAGGTCGACCGGGCCGAGGTCGTCGCCTTCCTCGACCTCGACCAGGAGCTCCTCGCCCCCCGCTACCGGGCCGCCGAGCAGGCGTTCGGGCTGCTGGCCCGGGCGGCGCGGATCGTCGGCCGGCGATCCGACGGGGGCCGCCTCGTCCTCCAGACCCGGGCGCCGCGCCACGAGGTGGTCCTGGCCGCCCTCCACGCCGACCCGACCCGGGTGACCGACGCCGAGGCCGAGCGCCGCGACCTGCTGCGCTTCCCCCCGGCCGCGGCGCTGGCCGAGGTGTCGGGCCCGTCGGCGGCGGCGTTCGTGGCAGCGTTCGGCCGCCCGGCCGAGGTCGACGTGATGGGCCCGGCCGACGGCCGCTGGCTGCTCCGGGCCCCCGACCACCAGGTGCTCTGCGACGCCCTCGCCGCCACGCCACGCCCCCCGGGCCGCCTCCGGGTTTCGGTCGACCCGTTGCGCGTGTGACGACTTCGGCAAGAATCTCCCGGTGCGGACGATCGACTGGAACGACGGGGCGGTGGTGATCGTCGACCAGACCGCGCTCCCGCACGAGGTGCGCCACGTCCACCTCACCGACGTCGACGGTCTCGTCAACGCCATCCAGCGCCTGGCCGTGCGGGGCGCGCCGGCGCTCGGTGCCGCCGGGGCGCTGGGCGTGGTGCTCGCCCTCGACGAGGCCCGGCGCGCCTCGTGGGACGACCGTGAGCTCGACGCGGCCATCGCCGGCCTGCGCGCCGCCCGCCCGACCGCCGTGAACCTGGCCCGGGGCGTCGCCCGCAGCGTCGCTGCCATCCCCGAGGGTCGCGACGCCGTGCTGGCCACCGCGCTCGCCCTCCTCGACGAGGACGTCGCCGCCAACCGGGCGATGGGCGGCCGGGGCGCCGACCTGCTCCGGGAGCTGTGCCCGCACACCGAAGCCGCCGGCCTCCGCCTCCACACCCACTGCAACACCGGCAGCCTGGCGTGCGTCGAGTGGGGGACCGCCCTCGGGGTGGTCCGCTGCCTCCACGAGCGGGGCGGGGTCGCACTGGTCTACGCCGACGAGACGCGCCCGCTGCTGCAGGGCACCCGGCTCACCGCCTGGGAGCTGCAGGAGATGGGCGTCGACTACCGGGTGGTGGTCGATGGCGCCGGGCCGTCGCTGATCGCCCGGGGCGAGGTCGACGCCGTGGTCGTCGGGGCCGACCGGGTGGTCGCCAACGGCGACGTCGCCAACAAGATCGGCACCTACCCGCTGGCCCTGGCGGCGCAGCGGGCGGGCGTGCCGTTCGTGGTGGTGGCCCCGGAGTCGACGGTCGACCTCGGCACCCCCGACGGCGCCGCGATCGAGATCGAGGACCGCGACGGCGACGAGGTGCTGGCCATCGCCGACGTCCGATTGGCGCCCCCGGGCGCTCGGGCGGTGAACCCGGCGTTCGACGTGACCCCCGCCGATCTGGTCACGGCCCTCGTCACGGAGGACCGCGTCGTCCGCCTCGCCGCCGGCCAGCGCCCCTGATCGAAATCTCGACAGAGATGGCGCCATAGCGACCGTTTCTGTCGAGGTTTCGGGTTGCAGCAGCGTCAGAACGTCATCGCGCACCATGGGGCCCGCGGCGTGGTGAACATCGTCGACGCCCGCTCCAGCGCACCCGGGCGGGCCTCGGTGACCCAGTGGGCCGCCGCCAGCCGCGCCCACGACAGTCCGCCGAGGTAGGCGGCGCCGAGGGCCGAAGCCGACAGCACCAGGTCCGGCTCGTCGCGGGAAGGCGCGCACAGCGAGCCCGAGGGCCCGCCCTCCAGGGCGAACCGGCCGTTGGCGAACCCCATCGGGTCGTCGATCTCGAGCACCAGCCGGCCGTCGGCGGCGTAGTTCCGGGCGGACAGCGCCGCGGGCACGTCGAGGACCCGGGCCCACACGTGGTCGGAGCGGTCGTACATCACGGCGGCCCGACCGTCGTGCAGCCACAGCGGCACGGGGTCGTCGACCGCCCGGGTGCCGAGGTGCACGCTGGCGATCCAGTCGACCGACGACAGGTAGCGCACCACCTCGCGCTGGGCGTCCGGCGAGGCCGTGACCAGCAGCTCCTCGCGGAGCTCGCTCTGCGGGCGGTTGTCGACCCAGCGGTCCTTCACCGTGTAGCTCACGACTCCGCCGACGACGCCCGAGTCGTCGCGCCACACCACCTTGGTGGCCTTGCGCCGGTCCTCGGCCCGCCCGTCGGGCCACTCGAGCTCGCCGGTGTGCACCTTCCAACGGGAGTCCTCGTAGCTCATGTGCCCGACCACGTCGTGGCGGGCGCGCTCGTAGAGCTCCAGCAGCGTCTTGGTGAAGACGTCGTTGTCGACCAGCTCGGTGGAGCCGGTGGGCCGGTCGCGCCACATGCCCGGCACCGAAGTGTCGATGCGGATGGCGCAGGCCTCGGTGGCCGGCCCGTAACCGAAGCGCCCGTAGATGGGGTACTCGGCGGCGACGAGGATGGCGAGCGGCTCGTCGCGCTCGACGATGTCGGCGAGCTGGGTCTGCATGAGCCGGGTGAGGTGGCCCTGGCGACGATGGGTCGGCAGGACGCCGACCGCGGTCACCGCTCCCGAGGCGACCTTGCCGCCCGGCACTGTCACCTCGGTGGGGAACGACCCGGCGGAGCCGACCGGCCGCCCGTCCGACGACCCGTCGTACGCCGCGACGCAGCGCTCCGGGTGCATGTAGGGGCGGACCGTCTCGACCTGCTCGGGGGTGACGGGAGGACCGAGCATGGCGGTGCGGGGGACCACGAACCAGTCAGCCAGCTCGTCGGCGCGGATCAGTCGTGCGGTCGGAGCAGTCACCCCCTCGACGATACGCGGGCACCCGGCGGTAGCCCTGTCGAATTACCCGCCAGAGTCGGGGCACGGAGGTCCAGCAGCCCCGGTGCACAGCGGTAGCCTGGGCCGATGGCCGGTCATCCCATCCGCCTCGTCGGCGACCCTGTCCTCCGGCAGCGGGCCGCCGAAGTCACCGACATCGACGGCAAGCTGGCGCGGCTGGCCGACGACATGATCATCACCATGTACGAGGCGCCGGGCATGGGCTTGGCCGCCCCGCAGATCGGGGTGCGCAAGCGGATCTTCGTGTACGACGTGGGTGAGGGCGCCCAGACGCTGGTGAACCCCACGATCGGCGAGACCGACGGCGAGTGGGCCTACGAGGAGGGCTGCCTGTCGGTGCCGGGTCTGGCCTGGGAGATCGTGCGCCCCAAGGAGGTGCACCTCACCGGTTACGACCTCGACGGCAACGAGGTGTCGATCGAGGCCGACGAGATCCTGGCCCGCTGCTTCCAGCACGAGATGGACCACCTCGACGGGGTCCTCCTGCTGGAGCGCCTCGACGCCGACACCCGGAAGCAGGCGCTGCGCACCATCCGCGAGCTGGGCATCGGTGCCAACTTCGATCCCGAGGTCGCCCCCGCCCGCCGTGGGTCGGGTGGCGCCGGGTTCTCGCTGCGCTAGCTCGTCCCTGCCGTCCTCGTGCCCGATCTGGTGTTGCCTCCCGCGCCGCGTCACCCGCGGCGCCTCGTCTACCTCGGCACACCGTCGTTCGCCGTCCCGCCGTTGCGGGCGCTGGTGGAGGCGGGGTTCGACGTGGGCCTGGTGGTGTCCCGGGCCGACGCCCGGCGGGGGCGGGGTGGCCGCGTGACGCCGTCGCCGGTGAAGGCCGCGGCCTTGGAGCTGGGGTTGCCGGTGTCGGACCGGGTCGACGACGTGCTGTCGGCGGGTGCCGACCTCGGCGTGGTGGTCGCCTTCGGGCGGATCATCCGGCCCGACGTGCTGGCCGAGCTGCCGCTGGTGAACATCCACTTCTCGCTGCTGCCCCGGTGGCGGGGCGCGGCGCCGGTGGAGCGGGCGGTGCTGGCGGGCGACGAGACGACGGGCGTCGACCTGATGGTGGTGGAGGAGGGGCTCGACACGGGCGCCGTCTACGACCGGGCCGAGGTGACGATCGGGCCCGACGAGACCGTCGACGAGTTGCGGGCCCGGTTGACCGACGAAGGGACCAGGCTGCTGGTCGCGAACCTGCGCGAGGGGCTGGGGGAGCCGACGCCGCAGGTGGGGGAGCCGACCTACGCCCACAAGATCGACCCGGCCGAGCTGCGGATCGACTGGTCGGCGCCGGCCGTGGCCGTGCACCGGCTGGTGCGGGTCGGCGGGGCGTGGACGACGTTCCGCGGCAAGCGGCTGAAGGTGTGGCGCACGTCGCTGTCGGTCGAGGAGTCGCCGGAGGTCGAGGGCCTCGACGTGCCGGCGGGCGACGGGACCATCCGACTGCTGGAGGTTCAACCCGAAGGGAAGCCCCACATGACCGCAACCGCTTGGGCCAATGGTGCCCGCTGGAGCCCGGATGAGCCGTTCGGCAACTGAGCGCCGACGCCCGGCGCCGTCCCGGAAGGTGGCGCTCGATGCCCTGGAGCGCATCGAGTCGCACGGCGCCTACGCCAACCTGGTGCTCCCGAAGCTGCTGTCCCGGTCCGGGTTGCCGGAGCGCGACCGCCGCTTCGTCACCGACCTGGTCTACGGCACCACGAGGATGCGCCGGGCCTGCGACTTCCTTGTCGACCGCTTCCTGTCCCGCCCGCCCGTGCCCCGGGTGCGCAGCGCCCTGCGCCTGGGCGCCTACCAGCTGGCGTTCGGCGGTGTGCCGCCCCACGCGGCGGTGGCCGAGACCGTCGCCGTGACGCCACGGTCGGCCCGGGGCCTGGTGAACGCCGTGCTCCGCCGGGTCGCCGAGATCCCGCCCGAGTGGCCCGACGAGGCGAGCCGCCTCAGCGTCCCCGACTGGGTGGTCGCCCGCCTGACCACCGACCTCGGCGCGGACCGGGCCCTCGCCGCCCTGGCCGCCATGAACGAACCGGCCGCGGCGACCGAGCGCGCCGACGGCTACGTGCAGGACGCGGCGTCGCAGCAGGTGGCGGCCCTCGTCGACACCCAACCCGACGACCGGGTGCTCGACATGTGCGCGGCCCCCGGGGGCAAGGCCACCGCCATGGCGTCGACCGGCGCCTGGGTTGTCGCCGCCGACGTCCGCCCCACCCGCGTCGGCCTCATCCGCACCAACGTCGAGCGGCTCGGCGACGGGAAGCGGGTGGCTCTGGTGGTGGGTGACGGGACGCGGCCGCCGTGGCGGGGCGGGGTGTTCGACCGGGTCCTGGTCGACGCGCCGTGCTCGGGGCTGGGGACGCTGCGGCGCCGGGCCGACCTGCGGTGGCGGGTCGACGAGGCGTCGGTCGCCCGGCTCGCCGAGCTGCAGAAGAACCTGGTGGCCGCGGCCGCCGACCTGGTGCGACCGGGCGGCGTGCTCGTCTTCTCGGTGTGCACCCTCACGGCGGCCGAGTCGACCGACGTCGATGCCTGGCTGCAGGAGCGCCGGCCCGACCTCGAGCCGCTCGACCCCGCCGAACCCCCCTGGGAGCCCTGGGGCCGGGGCGCGATCCTCCTGCCCCAAACGGCCAGCACCGACGGCATGTGCCTGTTCCGCTACCGCCGTGCCGCGCCCTAGCCCCAACCCTGAACCTGAGCCCCGCCGGCTGGGGGAGCTGGCGGCGCTGTTCTTCCGCCTCGGGGTGACCGCCTTCGGCGGACCGGCGGCGCACATCGCGATGATGCACGACGAGGTGGTGCGGCGGCGGGGGTGGGTCGACGAGCAGCGGTTCCTCGACACCGTCGGCGCCACCAACCTGGTCCCCGGCCCCAACAGCACCGAGCTGGCCATCCACCTGGGCTGGGAGCGGGCCCGGCTCCGGGGCCTCCTGGTGGCGGGGGTGTGTTTCATCCTGCCGGCCGCCCTGATCGTCGGCGTGCTGGCCTGGGCCTACGTCCGCTACGGCGACACGCCCAGCGTCGAGGGCGTCCTCTACGGCGTGAAGCCGGTGGTGATCGCCATCGTGGTCACGGCGATCGTGAAGCTGGCGCCGACCGCGGGGAAGTCGTGGCCGCTCCGGGTCCTCGGGGTGGCGGCCGCCGGTGCCTACCTCCTCGGCGTGAACGAGCTGTTGCTGCTCGCCCTCGGCGCCCTGTGCGGCCTCGTCGGTTACGCGGTCACGCGGCTGCAGGCGCAGCGCCTCTCCACCTGGTCGCCGCTGCTCGCCCTCGCCACTGCCCCGGGCGCGGCCGACGTCGGCCTCGGCCACCTGTTCGTGGTGTTCGTGAAGATCGGCTCGGTCCTCTACGGCGGCGGCTACGTGCTGCTGGCGTTCCTCGACGGCGAGGTGGTCGACCGCCTCGGCTGGATCACCGGGCAGCAGCTCCTCGACGCCGCCAGCATCGGCCAGGTGACGCCGGGGCCGGTGTTCACCACCGCCACCTTCGTGGGCTACCTGGTGGCGGGCGCCCCGGGAGCCGTGGTGGCGACGGTCGGGATCTTCCTGCCGTCGTTCGTCTTCGCCGGCCTCCTTACGTCGATCGTCCGCTGGATGCGGGCCTCGGCGCCGACCGGGGCGGTGCTCGACGCCGTCAACGCCGCGGCCCTCGGGCTGATGGCCGGCGTCACCGTCCAGCTGGCGGGCGACGCCCTGGTCGACCCGCTCACGGTCGTCGTCGGCGTGGCCGCCCTCGCCGTCCTGTGGCGCACGAAGCTCAACTCGACGTACCTCATCGCCGGGGGAGCGATCGTCGGGCTGCTCCACGCCTACGCCTGACCACCCTCCGCATTTGCACGATTGGTGCAATTCCTATTCATCACCTTCACGGCAAAGTATTCATTACGGTCAGTTGACAAGTCACCCTCCTGCCGTCACAATGACGCCCAGTTCGCAGGGGTTTTGGAGGGACTGGGTCTGCCGACTGAGTTGGGAAGTCGGCGCTGAACACCCCTTTTACAGCGGTCGAGCATTGCTCTGTCGTCCCGCGCTCCTGAGGCGAAATGGGGGAGGGCACAGTGCGCAATCGTGGCGATCTTCTCGACGCGCGGCCGGACATCGGTACCCGGCCGAGCGACCACCGGTCCCGGCCGGGCGACCGGCGGAGAGCACCCCGCCGGAGGCCGCCCCGCCGGGGCCGGGTGTCCATCGCGATCGGCGCCGTCGGCCTCGTCGCCGCCGGAGCGGTGACGTTCCAGCTCTCCGACCTCCACGTCAGCCCCAACGACGACCCCTCGTCGATCCACTGGAGCAACGGCCGCCTGCGCGACTTCGAGGTGCAGAGCCTCGACGGCGGCGGCAACAACCGGCGTAACCCCGGGTGGGGCCAGGCGGGCACGCCGTACACCCGGGTCGGGCCGGCCGTGTACGCCGACGGGATCGCCGCCCCGGTCGAGGGCCCTGACGTCCGCTACCTCAGCAACCGGGTCTTCAACGACGCCAGCCAGAACCTGTTCTCCGAGTCGGGCGTCACCCAGTGGGGCTTCACCTGGGGCCAGTTCGTCGACCACATCGTCGGCCTGCGCGACGGCGACGGCGAGGAGCAGGACCTGCCGTTCGACGCCGGCGACCCGCTGGAGTCGTTCACCAACAACCTCGGCGGCATGGCGTTCACCCGCTCGGCGGCGGCACTGGACACCGGCACCTCGCCGGACCGGCCCCGCGAGCAGGTCAACACCATCAGCTCGTACCTCGACGGCGGCTCCGTGTACGGCACGGACACCGCCCGGCTCGAGTGGCTGCGCGAGGGCAACGTCGACGGCAACATGCGCAACAACAGCGCCCGCCTGCTGCTGCCCGAGGGGATGCTGCCTCGGCGCGACAGCCGCGGGGATGTCACCACCGCTCCCGAGATGGACGTGCAGGGCCGCCTCATGGGCACACCCGAGCACGCCGTCGTCGCCGGCGACGCCCGGGCCAACGAGAACATCGCGCTCCAGGCCACCCAGACGCTGTTCGCCCGCGAGCACAACCGGATCGTGGCGCTGCTGCCGCGCCAGCTGACCGAGGAGATGAAGTTCCAGATCGCCCGCCGGGTGGTGATCGCCGAGCAGCAGTACATCACCTACAACGAGTTCCTCCCGGCGATGGGCGTCCGCCTGCCCCGCTACCGGGGCTACGACCCGCGGGTGAACGCGGCGCTCACCAACGAGTTCGCCACCGTCGGCTACCGGGCGCACAGCATGATCCACGGCGAGCTGGAGCTGGAGGCCGACGCCGCCCGCTACACGCCCGAGGAGGTGGAGGCGTTCGAGGCCTCCGGCATCGAGGTGGTGCCGAGCGAGGACGGCAGCGAGGTCGAGGTCGTCATCCCGCTCAACGTCGCCTTCTTCAACCCGGACCTCGTGAGCCAGTTGGAGCTGGGGCCGGTGCTGCAGGGGATCGGGCTCGAGGCCGAGTACCGCAACGACGAGATGATCGACAACCAGCTGCGCAGCGTGCTGTTCCAGATCCCGACGCCGGGCAACCCGGGGTGCCTCGACGGCGAGGGCCTGCCCGAGTGCTTCCAGGGCGTGGTCGACCTGGGGGCGCTCGACGTCCAGCGGGGCCGGGACCACGGCATGCCCAGCTACAACGAGCTGCGGGAGGCCTACGGGCTGGCGCCGAGGCGGACGTTCGCCGAGATCACGGGCGAGTCGACCGAGTCGTTCCCCGTCGATCCGGAGCTCACCCCGGGCGCCGAGGTCGACGACCCGGACAGCCTCGACTTCGTGCAGGTCCTCGACGGCGAGGGCGTCGCGATCGACCCCGCCGACGAGGTCGCCATGGAGGGCTCCGGCGTCACCGGTGTGCGGCGGACGCCGCTGGCCGCGCGGCTGAAGTCGATCTACGGCTCGGTCGACCGGGTCGACGCCTTCGTCGGCATGGTCGCCGAGCCGCATGCCCCGGGGTCGGACCTGGGCGAGCTGCAGCGGGTGATCTGGGCCCGGCAGTTCCAGGCGCTGCGCGACGGCGACCGGTTCTTCTACGGCAACGATCCCAGCCTGCGCCGCATCCGTGACCTCTACGCCATCGACTACCGGGTCACCCTCGGCGACGTCATCTCGTTGAACTCCGACATTCCCCGCGAGGAGCTCGCCCCCAACGTCTTCCTCGTCCAACCGGAGGAGCCCGCCCCGTAGCCTTCCGGGCGTGGCTGACTGGTCGACGACGGCATCACTGGCAACCGCGGGCGGGACGTTGGTGCTGGCCGTGGCGACGTTCGCGTCGACCCGGTCGGCCAACCGGGCGGCGCGGGTGGCGGAGACGGCGATGCAGGCCGGCCTCCGTCCGCTGCTGCTGGCGTCCCGGCTGCAGGACCCGCCGGAGAAGGTCATGTGGATGGACGAGCACTACGCCAGGGTGCTCGGCGGGCAGGGTGTGCTGGAGGAGATCGACGGCGTGATCTACCTGGCCGCCGGGCTCCGCAACGTCGGTGCCGGTGTGGCGGTGCTCGACGCCTGGCATGTGTTCCCGTTCGTCGACATGGCCACCCCACCGACCCCGGTCGACGAGTTCCGCCGCCTGACCCGGGACCTCTACATCGCCCCGGGCGACTTCGGGTTCTGGCAGGGAGCCATCCGCGACCCCGACGACCCCGACCGCCAGGCCCTCAGCCAGGCCATCGCCGCCCGCTCCCGGATGATGGTCGACCTCCTCTACGGCGACTTCGAGGGCGGCCAACGCACCATCTCCCGCGTCGCCCTCACCTGGCGCGCCGACACCCTCCTCGCCGCCACCTCCCGCCACTGGAACGTCGACCGCACCAACCCCCGCTGACTCACCGCCCGCCGGCCCACTTCTCCAGCTGCGCTCCGATGGCGTCGACATCGAGGTGCTCGGTGACCACCGACAGGACGAAGTCGAACGCCTCGCCGGTCGGAGCGTCCAGCTCGTGGCCGTTGAGGTCGTAGAAGACGACCGTTGCCAGCCATGCCAGTCGCTTGTTCCCGTCCACCAGCGGGTGGTTCATCAGGAGCGACTGCAGGAGGGCGGCGGCCTTGAGGTGCAGCGATGGATAGGCGTCCTGCCCGAAGGCGCTGGCCCGCGGCCGGTTCGCAGCGGCGTCGAGCAACCCGTAGTCACGGACGACACCTGGTGCTCCCGTCGCCGGTGCCGCGATGAGGACGAGGTCCCCGGCAGTCAGATGGACGACCTCAGGCATCGCCGAGCCGCTCGAGCAGCTCCGCGTAGCGCTCGGCGCCCCGGGCCGCGCTCTTGGCGACGCGGGTGGCGTGGAGGTGGTTGACGATCGCCGTGCGGGCGACGTCCTGCATGGAGCGGCCCTCGTTCTCGGCTTGCGCCCGCAGGGCCTGCATCTCCTCGTCGGTCAGCCGAAGCGTCATGGCCATCACGATCTCCTCACGGGTTGGTATCACCAATGATACCAACCATGACCAGGCGACCCGTGTAGTTAGGCTCCGGCGGGTGCGTGAGGTCAGGGAGACGTTGATGGGGGAGGCGTTGGGGTTTCCCGGGGCCTGGGAGGATCATCCGTGGGGGGACACGGTGGTGAAGGTGGGGAAGAAGATCTTCGTCTTCCTCGGGGAGGAAGGGTTCTCCGTGAAGTTGCCGGAGTCGGCGGAGGAGGCGCTGTCGTTGGGCGCCGAGCCGACCGGGTACGGGCTGGGCAGGGCCGGGTGGGTGAGCGTGCGGTTCCAGGGCGACGACGACCCCGTCGACCTCTACCGCGACTGGATCGACGAGAGCTACCGGGCCGTCGCCACCAAGACGTTGGTGAAGCAGCTCGACGCACAGAGGGCCGACGACGCATGACCTGGCAGGCCAAGGTGCTCACGGTGTCCGACGGCGTCGTCGCCGGCACCCGGGAGGACAAGTCGGGCGCGGCGCTCGGCGCCCACCTCCGCGCCGCCGGGTTCGACGTGGTCGACCAGCAGGTCGTCGCCGACGGCGTCGAGAGCGTGGCCGGGGCCATCCAGGACATGAGCGACGGGTTCGCCGGCCTGCTGGTCACCACCGGCGGCACCGGCTTCGGCCCCCGTGACCTCACGCCCGAGGGCACCAAGGAGGTCCTCGAGCGGGAAGCACCCGGCTTAGCCGAGGCCATGCGCCTGGTGAGCCCCCTCGGCCGCCTGTCCCGGGGCGCCGCCGGCACCCTGGGCCACACGCTGGTCCTCAACGTCCCCGGCTCCAGCAAGGGCGCCGTCGAGTGCGTCGACTCCGTGATCGACGTGGTGCCCCACGCCCTCGATCTCCTCACCGGTGGCCGCCCCCACTAGACGGCGGAATTAGAACGTGTTCTAATTCTGGGCGTGGAGGCGACCCTTAGGCTGCGGACGATGGTCGACGAAGACCGCGACACGCGCCACATGCAGCGGGCCGTCGAGCTGGCCGCCGGAGTGCGGACCACCACGGCACCCAACCCCTGGGTCGGCTGCGTGATCGTCACCGCGGACGGCCGCACCTTCGAGGGCGCCACCCAACCTCCCGGCGGCCCCCACGCCGAGGCGGTCGCCATCGCCGACGCCCGGAACGAGCAGGCCGACCTCCGCGGTGCCACCGCCTACACCACCCTTGAGCCCTGCAGTCACCTGGGCCGCACCGCACCCTGCGCCGACGCCCTCGTGGAGGCGCAGATCGGGCGAGCCGTCGTCGCCATCCAGGACCCCGACTGGAAGGTAGCGGGCCAGGGCATCGCCCGCCTCCGGAAGGCCGGCATCGAGGTGTCGACCGGCGTCGAGGCGGCCACCGTCACCCGACAGCTCCTGCCCTACATCACGCACCGGA
Organism: Acidimicrobiales bacterium; assembly: GCA_035316325.1. Lineage (NCBI taxonomy): Bacteria > Bacillati > Actinomycetota > Acidimicrobiia > Acidimicrobiales > Acidimicrobiales bacterium. Next base: position 24,907 of record DATHJB010000219.1, on the reverse strand, counting down.
CCACCGGCCGCCCCTACGTCGTCCTCAAGCTGGCGGCCACCCTCGACGGCGGCACGGCGGCCCCCGACGGCACCAGCCGCTGGATCACCGGTCCCGAGGCCCGTAAGGACGTCCACCACCTGCGAGCCGAGAGCGACGCCGTCCTGGTCGGCGCCGGCACCGTCCGCGCCGACGACCCGGAGCTCACCGTCCGCGACGCCCCCGGCAAGGACCCGATCAGGGTCGTCCTCGGCCACGCACCCGCGGACGCCAAGGTCCACCCCGCCCTCGAACTGCAAGGCGACCTCGGCCCCGTGCTCGACGACCTCGGCGATCGGGGCGTCCTCCAGCTCCTCGTCGAAGGCGGCGCCACGGTGGCGGCGTCCTTCCACCACCGGGGCCTGGTCGACCGCTACGTCCTCTACCTGGCGCCCGCCCTCTTCGGAGGAAGAGACGCCGTCGGGTTGTTCAATGGCCGCGGAGCCGCCACGATGGCGGACGTCTGGCGCGGACACATCACGGCCGTGACCAAGCTGGGAGACGACATCCGTATCGACGTGGAGCCTGGCCCGTCGGGCACAGGCCAGGGCCGAGGCGAGGAGCCCAACTGATGTTCACCGGCATTGTCGAGGAGATGGGCCAGGTTGCGTCGCGAGACGGCGGCCGCATCCGCATCGCCGCCCGCAAGGTGCTGGACGACGCCCACATCGGCGACTCGATCGCGGTCGACGGCGTGTGCATCACCGTCGTGGCCCAGGGCGAGGGCTGGTGGGAGGCCGACCTCAGCGACGAGACGCTGAAGCGCACCACCCTCGGCGTCCGCCGGCCCAAGGACAGCGTGAACCTCGAGCGCCCCGTCCGGGTGCAGGACCGCCTCGGCGGCCACATCGTGCAGGGCCACGTCGACGGCGTCGGCGAGGTCACCCACCCGGCCCCGGACCTCGCCGTCCGCATGCCCCGGGAGCTGCTCCGCTACATCGTGGAGAAGGGGTCGATCACCGTCGACGGCGTGAGCCTCACCGTGGTCGACGTCCTCGACGACGGTTTCACGGTCGCCGTCATCCCCCACACCATGGAGGTCACCACCCTCGGCCGCCGCGCCGAGGGCGACCAGGTGAACCTCGAGGTCGACGTCACCGTGAAGTACGTCGAACGCCTGCTCACCTGGCAGGATGACGCCACAGAGCCCGGCACCGATCAGGGCTGATCGGGCCGGAGCCAGACGGGAGGGCCGAGAGCCAATGCCGTTCGCCAAGATCGAAGACGCCGTCGCCGCGGTCGGCCGCGGTGAGATCGTCATCGTCGTCGACGACGAGGACCGCGAGAACGAGGGCGACCTCATCATGGCGGCGGAGTGTGCGACGCCGGAGAAGATCGCCTTCTTCCTGCACCACACCTCCGGCGTCATCTGTGCCCCGGTCACGTCGGAGCGGGCCCGGGAGCTCGACCTGCCGCTGATGGTGGTCGACAACACCGAGAGCATGCGCACCGCGTTCACGGTCACGGTCGACTACCGCCACGGCACGACCACGGGCATCTCCGCCTACGACCGGGCCGCTACGATCAACGCCCTGGTCGACCCGAGCACCCGTCCCGCCGACCTGCTGCGCCCCGGCCACATCTTCCCTCTCGAAGCCCGCGACGGCGGCGTCCTCAAGCGCGCCGGCCACACCGAGGCGTCGATCGACCTCGCCCGCATGGCCGGCCTCTACCCGGCGGGCGTCCTCTCCGAGCTGGTGAACGAGAAGAAGGACGACATGGCGCGGCTCCCCGAGCTGGAGCGCTTCGCCGCCAAGCACGAGCTGCTGATCATCTCGATCGCCGAGCTCACCCGTTACCGCCGGCAGACCGAGAAGCTGGTCCAGCGCATCACCGAGGCCCGCGTCCCCACCGAGTGGGGCGAGTTCACCTGCTACGCCTACCGCTCGACGCTCGACGGCACCGAGCACCTGGCGTTCGTGAAGGGCGCCCTCCAGGGCGAGGAGGACGTGCTGGTGCGGGTGCACTCCGAGTGCCTCACCGGCGACGTCTTCGGCTCGATGCGCTGCGACTGCGGTCCCCAGCTGGCCGAGTCGATGCAGCGGATCGGCGAGGAGGGCCTGGGCGCGGTCGTCTACCTGCGGGGCCACGAGGGCCGGGGCATCGGCATCGGCCACAAGCTGCGGGCCTACCAGCTGCAGGACGACGGCCACGACACCGTCGACGCCAACCTCGCGCTGGGCCTCCCGGTCGACAGCCGCGAGTACGGCATCGGGGCGCAGATCCTGGTCGACCTGGGCGTCACCACCATGCGGCTGATGACCAACAACCCGTCGAAGTACGGCGGCCTGCAGGGCTTCGGCCTGGAGATCACCGGCCGCATGCCGCTGCTCACCCAGCCGAACCCCGAGAACATCGCCTACCTGCGCACCAAGCGGGAGCGGATGGGGCACCTCCTGGAAGGCCTCGACGATGTCCTCTGAGCGTCCCACCCGAAACTTCGACAGGAACGGTCGCTATGGCGCCACCTGTGTCGAGGTTTCGGGGAGGATCGGCTGATGGCAACCGGCGACAGGCGGGCGGGGACGCCTGACGGCGTCGACGGCAAGGGCCTGCGCGTCGGCATCGTGCGGGCCCGCTGGAACTCCCATGTGGTCGACCGCCTGGCCGACGGCGTGCGCCGGGGCCTCCTCGGCACCGGGGTGCTGGAGCCCGACATCGTGGAGGTGTCGGTCCCCGGCTCCTTCGAGATCCCCTTCGGCGCCCGGGTGCTGGCGACCTCCGGCCGGGTCGACGCGGTCGTCTGCATCGGCACCGTCGTGCGGGGCGAGACCACCCACTACGACATCGTGGCGGGGGAGTGCGCCGCCGGCATCCAGCAGGTGCAGCTGTCGACCGGCGTCCCGGTCGGCTTCGGCGTGCTGACCGTCGAGAACGAGGAGCAGGCGCTCGCCCGATCCGAGGGTGAGGGCGGCCACAACGTGGGCGAGGAGGCGGCCTGGGTGGCCGTCGAGATGGCCCGTCTGGCGTCCACCTACGCTTCGTGACGTTCAGAACTCGTTGAGAAAGGGCTCCTGAACAGGTTGCCCAGCGCGTACGGTGGCAGACCGTGCTGAAGCTCGTGCTCCCCAAGGGTTCCCTCGAGAAGGCCACGCTGGCGCTGTTCGAGGCGGCCGACCTCAACGTCAGCCGGTCCGGATCGGTCGACTACCGCGCCAACATCGCCGACCCCCGCATCGACGACGTCCGCATCCTGCGCCCCCAGGAGATCCCCCGCTACGTGGCCGAGGGGTTGTTCGACCTGGGCATCACCGGCCGCGACTGGGTGGAGGAGACCGGCGCCGGCGTCGTCTCGCTGGGCGAGATGCAGTACTCCAAGGCGACGGCCCTGCCGATCCGCATCGTGGTGGCCGTGCCCAGTGACAGCCCCATCACCTACGTGGGCGACCTGCCCGACGGCGTGCGCGTCTCCACCGAGTACCCGGAGATCACCCGCCGCTACTTCGAGAGCAAGGGCATCAAGGCCGACATCCGCCTGAGCTACGGGGCCACCGAGGCGAAGGTGCCCGACATCGTCGACTGCATCGTCGACATCACCGAGACGGGCCGGGCGCTGCGGGCCGCGGGCCTGAAGATCATCGACGAGATCCTGCACAGCTACACCGAGCTGGTCGCCAACCCGGCGGCCTACGAGGACCCGGCGAAGCGCAAGGCCATGGAGCAGATCAAGGTGCTGCTCGACGGCGTGCTCGAGGCCCGGGGGAAGGTGCTGGTGAAGCTGAACGTGGGCGAGGACGACCTGGACGAGGTCACCAAGCTGATGCCGGCGATGAAGTCGCCCACGGTGTCGAAGCTGTTCGGTGTCGACGGTGGCTACGCGATCGAGGCCGTGGTGGCGAAGTCGCAGATCAACACGTTGATCCCGGCGCTCAAGGACGCCGGCGCCTCCGACCTGATCGAGCTCCCGCTGTCCAAGATCGTCCATTGACGCCGATGCCGATGCCGATGGCGCTGCGAGCCTTCGACGCGGGCCGGGGCGTGGTGTCGTCGTTCGACGAGCCCCGCGGCCTCGGGGCGATCACGACCGCCGACGGGGCGGACCTGCCGTTCCACTGCACCGCCATCGCCGACGGCACCCGCACGATCTCGGTGGGGGAGCGGGTGCGGTTCCAGGTGGTGGCCGGCCCGATGGGTCGCTGGGAAGCCGCCCGGATCGAGGCCGGCTGACCGCACGACCCCCCGAAATTGCGTTCGAAAACCCGCATGGAGCGGGCAGATCGACGCAATTTCAGCTGAGCCCGTCGACGATCGCCCGGGCGTAGCGCTCGGCGCCGGCCGGGGTGACGTGGATGCCGTCGGTCTGGCGGACCACCACCTCGCCGGTCGCGGGGCAGTCGGTGTCCCACGGCGCGCAGGGGAGCGACTCGTGGAACCCGGTGCCGTCGGGGTCGAGCTGGGTGGCGCTGTCGATCAGGTGCAGCGACGGGAGGTCGGCGGCGGCTTCGGCGTACATCACCCGCATCGCCGCGGCCCGCTCCTCGAACTGCACGTCGCGGATCGGCGGCGGCACCACCGCGTACAGCTCGCTCCCGGCGTCGTCGAACAGCGCCACCACCTCGTCGAGCGCCTCCCGGTAGCCCGCGGCGACGGTGGCGGCGTCGCGCGACTCGTCGGTCGGGTTGAAGCACGTGTGGGGGAGGTCGTTGCCGGCGAACGAGATCACCATCACCGCGGGCGGGTCGGCGGCGTGGTCCTGCAGCTGCTCCTCCCAGTTGCAGATCGCCGTGCCGCCCAGGCCCATCACCTCGGCGTCGAGCCCCTGCGCCTCGGCGTAGGCCCCGATCTGGTCCCGGGAGTGCTCGACGAACGAGTCGCCCAGCACCACCAGGTCGAGCGGCACGTCCAGGTTGCCGGCATCCTCGGCCTCGGTGCCGTCGGTGCCGTCGGTGCCGTCGGTGCCGTCGGTGGCGCCGCGGACGACACCGACGAGAACTGCCGCGGCTACTGCACCGACGGCGGCGATCGCCTTCCAACCGGCCCGCGTCACCCCTCGCTCTCACCCTCCGGCACACCTGCCTGCCGGGCGACCTGGACGAACGCCAGCTGGAGCTGGTTCAGCGCCTGCCGCACCGGCTGCTCGGCCTCACCGAGCCGTTCGCCCAGCTTCTCGACCACGCCCGCCAGAGCGTCGATGGCGATGCGGGCCTCGTCGAGCCGTGGCGGCTGCTGTGACAGGTAGAGCGCCGACAGCTCGTAGAACTGCATGGCCTGCTGCCCGACGACGACACCCGCCGGCAGCGACAGCATCTGCTGCTGGGCGGCCTCCATCTGCCGGTTCATCTCCTCGACCTGGGCGCGCTGCTCCGGCGGCAGGTCCTCCAGCGACGGCTCGTCCGCGCCCGGAGGGCCCGACGGCGACGCCGGCTCGCTGGGTGGCGCGGAGGGCTGGCGGTCGACGGGATGCTCGCCGGAGGGGGTCCACAGGGTCATTGTCTTCTTCCCGAGGTTGGGTGCGCTGTCATGACAGGTCGGTGACGGGTTGTCGTGCCACCTACGGTCGCTGGTACCCTACGCGCCCACAACTTCACGGGAAGCGGGACCCGCCCGACAGCGAGCAGGTCCCCACCCGGCCACCTCTGAGGTGCGCTCGGGTCGCGTCAACGCCGCAGGCGCCAGTCTGCATCGCGGATGTCGGCTTCCCCGGCGTCCGCGCTTTTGCTTTTCTAAGGCGATTGCGCGGCGCTCGGAGACCTAGACAAAGCAACCAGCGTACGGAGGTGCCTGCGCATTCATGAGGAGTGACCGGCGATAGCTACGCCGTCCAACAGCGAGCCGCGGATCAACGATCGGATCCGGGCCCGTGAAGTACGCCTAGTCGGCGCGGATGGTTCTCAGATCGGGATCCGTCCGTTGCCCGAAGCCTTGGCACGTGCCCGCGAGCTCGACCTCGACCTGGTAGAGGTGGCGGCTCAAGCCAACCCACCTGTCTGCCGGATCATGGATTACGGCAAGTACAAGTACGAGGCCGCACAGAAGGCCAAGGAGTCCCGGCGAAAGGCGTCGAGCGTCTCCATCAAGGAGATGAAGTACCGGCCCAAGATCTCCAGGGGAGACTTCGACACCAAGACCCGCAAGGTCGAGCGGTTTCTCCACGACGGCCACAAGGTGAAGGTCACGCTGACCTTCCGGGGGCGCGAGATGCACCACCCGGAGCTCGGCAAGCGGATCCTCGACGAAGTGGTCGAGGCCGTGGCCGAGGTGGGTCGGGTCGAGATCATGCCCCGCATCGACGGTCGCAACATGACGATGGTGATGGCGCCCGATCGCAAGGCGCAAGCCGCGGCCGAGCGGGCCCGGCGCCAGGCCGAGAACCCGACACCCGAGAGCTCGACGGCCGAGAACCCGGCGCCCGAAACATCCGAGACGCCCGAGACGCCTGAGACGCCCGAGCCGGCAGTGGCGCCCGAGACCAACGGGTCGGCCGCCACCGCAAGCACGACCGCAACGACGAGCGAAGAGTGAACTGACATGCCGAAGATGAAGACGCATCGCGGCGCCGCCAAGCGCTTCAAGGTCACAGGCACCGGGAAGCTGCGGCGCCGCCAGGCGAACATGAGCCACATGCTGGAGAAGAAGCCGTCGAAGCGCACGCGCCGGCTGAACCGGGAGACCGGCCTGGCCGCTGGCGACGAGCTCCGCATCAACCGCCTGCTCGGGCGCCGCTGACCCCGTCGGCTGCCTGAGCACGAACGCATCCCCCACGACGAAAGGACAGCCCGATGGCCCGGGTGAAGAGATCCGTCCACGCCAAGAAGAAGCGTCGGACAACGCTTGAGCGTGCCAAGGGTTACTACGGCAACAAGAGCCGCTCGTTCCGCGCCGCCAACGAGCAGGTCATGCACAGCGGGCGCTACGCGTTCCGCGATCGCCGGGCCCGCAAGGGCGACTTCCGGCGCCTGTGGATCCAGCGCATCAACGCGGCCTGCCGCCTGAACGACACCTCCTACAGCCGGTTCGTCGCCGGCCTGCGACTGGCGGATGTCGAGGTCGACCGCAAGGTGCTCGCGGATCTGGCCGTCACGGACGCGGCGGCGTTCACCACCCTCGTCACGATCGCCAACGAGGCCCTGGAGGAGCACGCCGAGGCGACCCCCGCCTCGGCCTAGCCACTTGGGCTCACGCGAGATCCTGCAGCAGCTGCGGCGCCTCTCGAGGCGCCGCAGTGCGCGTACCGAGGCGGGTGCGTTCGTGATCGACGGCCCGACGCTGCTGGCCGAGGCGCTGGCGGCCGACGTGGAGATCACCGACGTGGTGGCGGTGCTGACGGCGTACCCCCAGCTGCTCGACCGGGCGGCGTCACAGGGTGTCGTCGTCCACCAGGTGCAGCCGGCGATGTTCGAGAAGAACGCCGACCCCACCCACCCCCGGGACGTCGCCGCCATCGCCCGCATGCCCGCCGACCCACCGTTGGGGACGCCGCAGCTGGCGCTGGTCGCGGTGGGGGTGAACGACCCCGGGAACGCCGGCACCCTCCTGCGCTCCGCCGACGCGTCGGGTGTCGACCTGGTGGTCTTCTGCGACGACTCGGTCGACCCCTACAACCCCAAGTGCGTGCGGGCGTCGGCCGGTTCGCTCTTCCGCGTCCCCACGGTGCGGGCCGCCGGAGCCGTCGTGACGCTGCGGGACCTCCGGGCCTCGGGCGTCCGGACCGTCGGCCTGGTGGCCCGCCGGGGCACTGCCTACGACACCGTCGACTATGCGGTACCGTCGGCCGTTGTCGTGGGCAGCGAGGCGCACGGTCTCCCGCCCACCGTCGAGTCGCTCGTCGACGAGAAGGTCACGATCCCGATGCGCGGCCCAATTGAGTCGCTCAACGTCGGGATGGCTGGCACCATCGTGTGCTTCGAGGCCCTGCGACAGCGCCGCAACCGCGACAAGGATTCAGCCAACGATGAGTGACCTCTCCCGCGACGTCGAGAAGATCCAGGAGGATGCGCTCGAGCGCATCGCCAAGCTGGGCTCGCTCGACGAGCTGCGCACCCTCGAGAGCGAGCTGCTGGGCAAGAGGTCACCGCTGGCGGGGCTGCGGCAGGCGGTCGGCAAGCTCGAGCCCGACGAGCGCCGGGTCGTCGGCCAGGCCGTCAACGCCGCCCGCGACACGTTGACCCAGGCATTGTCGGAGCGGCGGGCCGCCCTCGAGATCGACGCCCGGCGCGCCACCCTGGAAGCCGACCGGCTCGACCTCACCGAGGTGCTCCCCGGCCCCGGCAGCGGCCACATCCACCTGGTGACCCAGGCGATCGAGGAGCTGGAGGACGTGTTCCTCGGCATGGGCTTCACGGTGGCCGAGGGGCCCGAGGTGGAGACCGACTGGCACAACTTCGGCGCCCTCAACTTCCCCGAGGGCCATCCGGCGCGCGACATGTACGACACCCTCTACGTCGACTTCGGCAAGCCGGGCTCCACGCTGCTGCGGACGCACACGTCGCCCGTGCAGGTGCGGGTGATGTCCGCCGGCCCGCCGCCGTACTACTCGGTGATGCCGGGGCGGGTGTTCCGCTCCGACACCGCCGACGCCACCCACATGCCGGTGTTCCACCAGATCGAGGGGCTGGTGGTCGACCGCGACATCACGTTCGCCGACCTCGCCGGCACCATCGACGCCTTCACCAAGGCCTACTTCGGCGGCGACTTCACGTCGCGCCTGCGGCCGTCGTACTTCCCCTTCACCGAGCCGTCGGCCGAGTTCGACATCCAGCGCCCCGACGGCACCTGGCTGGAGCTGGGCGGCTGCGGCATGGTCCACCCCAACGTGCTGAGCAACTGCGGGGTCGACCCGGAGGAGTGGCAGGGCTTCGCCTTCGGGTTCGGCATCGACCGGCTCGCCGCAGCCCGCCACGGCGTCGACGACCTGCGCGACCTCTTCACCAACGACATCCGTTTCCTCTCCCAGTTCTGAGATCTGATCCCGAGGTCCTCCGATGAAGGTTCTGTTGTCGTGGCTGCGTGACTTCGCCCCGTTCGAGGGCGACCCGGTGGCGCTGGGCGAGGAGATGAGCGACCTCGGCATGGCCGTCGAGGAGATCGACCGCATCGGCGAGGGGCTCGACGGCATCGTCGTGGCCAGGGTCCTCGCCACCCGGCCCCATCCCAACGCCGACAAGGTCCACCTGGTCGACGTCGACCTGGGCGACGGCGAGGCCCTGCAGATCGTGTGCGGCGCCTTCAACATGACCGCCGGCGACCTGGTGCCGTTGGCGACCCTGGGCACCACGATGCCGAACGGCATGGACATCGCCCGCCGCAAGATGCGGGGCGAGTGGTCGAACGGGATGCTGTGCTCGGCCCGCGAGATCGGTCTGGGCGACGACCACGCCGGCATCTGGATCCTGCCGCCGGACCTGCCCCTGGGCGCCCCGCTCACGGAGGCGCTCGGCATCGCCCCGGACGTCCTCTACGACCTGGAGATCAACCCCAACCGGCCCGACGCCATGTCGGTGGTGGGGGTGGCGCGCGACCTGGCGGCCCGGCTGGGGCTGCCGTTCACCGTGCCGGAGCCCGTGGTGCAGGAGGTGGCGGCCGAGCGGCTGCCGGGCATGACCGTCGACATCCTCGACCCCGACCTGTGCGGCAGCTTCGTGGCCCGGGTCCTGCGGGGCCTGCAGGTGGGTCCGTCCGACCCCGCGATCGCCCGCCGCCTGACCCTGATGGGCATGCGGCCCATCAACAACGTGGTCGACGTCTCCAACTACGTGATGCTGGAGCTGGGCCAGCCCAACCACCCCTACGACCTGGCGCGGGTGCAGGGTCCCGGGTTCCGGGTGCGGCGGGCCAAGGCGGGGGAGACCCTGGTCACCCTCGACGGCGTCGAGCGCAGCTTCCTGGGCGACGACCTGCTCATCTGCGATGCCACCGACGCCGCCATCGGCATCGCCGGGGTGATGGGCGGCGCCGACACCGAGATCGACGACGCCACCACCGACGTGCTGCTGGAGATGGCGTGGTTCCTGCCGCTGGCCATCGCCAAGACGTCGCGGCGGCTCAAGCTGCGCTCCGAGGCCTCGGCCCGCTTCGACAAGGGCGCCGACCCCGGCGTCGTCGACCTGGCCTTCGCCCGGTTCGCCGAGCTGCTGGCCCCGTCGGGCGCCCAGCCGGAGGCCGGTGCGGTCCGGGCCACGGGCGAGCTGCCCGACCGGTCGCCGATCCGGGTGCGCACCGCCCGCGTGAACCGCATCCTGGGCAGCGACCTGTCGGTCGACGACATGGCGTCGCTGCTGGCGCCCATCGGGTTCGCGTCCACCCCGGTCGACGGCGACCTCGACGTCGAGATCCCCTCGTGGCGCTACGACTCGTCCACCGAGATCGACGTGGTCGAGGAGATCGGCCGGATGCACGGCTACTCCAAGCTGGGCCGCACGGTGCCGACGTCGCCCCGCACCGGCCGGCTCACGCCCCACCAGCAGCAGCGGCGGCGGCTGCGGGCGCGGCTGGCGGGCCTGGGCCTGTCGGAGGCGCTGCCGCTGCCGTTCCTCGCCCCCGGCGAGCTGGAGCGCTGCGGCCTGCCCGGCGACGGCATCGCCCTGCTCAACCCGCTGGTGGCCGAGGAGTCGATCCTGCGCACGTCGCTGCTGCCGGGGCTCGTGGGGGCGCTGGCCACCAACGCGGCCCGGCGCAACACGGGCGTGCGGCTGTGGGAGATCGGCCACGTGTTCCGCCGCCCGCCGGCCGGCGTCGAGGCGGAGCTGCCCGACGAGCGCGAGGCCCTCGGTGTCGCCCTGGGCGGCCAGGACGCGGCCGCCGCCGTGCAGGTGTGGCGGGCCATCGAGGAGTCGCTGGGCGTCACCGGCCTGCAGCTGGTGAACGCCGCGGTCGACGGCCTGCACCCCAGCCGGTCAGCCCGGATCGTCTCCGGTGACACGGAGATCGGGGTGGTCGGCGAGGTCGACCCGGCGTCGCTGGAGGCCCACGGGATCGGCGAGCGGGTCGGCTGGCTCGAGGTCGACCTCGATGCCCTGCTCGACCTGGCCCACGGCGACCCCCAGTACCGGCCGGTCAGCCGCTACCCGTCGAGCGACATCGACCTGGCGTTCGAGGTGGACGAGTCGGTGTCGGCCACCGACATCGAGGCGACGCTGCGCCAGGCCGCCGGCGACCGGCTGGCCTGGGTGAAGCTGTTCGACGTCTACCGGGGCACCGGCATCGCCGACGGTCGCCGCAGCCTGGCGTACACCCTCCGCCTGGAGGCCCTCGACCACACCCTCACCGACGAGGAGCTGGCCGACCTCCGCACCCGCTGCATCACCGCGGTCGAGTCCACCCACGCGGCGACCCTCCGGGGGTAGGAACCCAACCGAAATTGCGAGGCTGGTGGCTGCTATGGGGCCGTCACCCTCGCAATTTCGGGGTTCTAGCTGAGCGGTGGGCCGTGGGGGCCCTGGGCCGCGGCGGCGATGACGTCGGCGGCGGTGCGGGTGTCGTCGATGCCTCGCATGATCCACGTGACGCCGGCGGCCTCGTAGCGGTCGAGGTCCGCGTCGGGCGGAGCCTCCATCACCACGTCGTAGCCGTCGAGGCTGCCGCGCTCGGCCGCGACCACGTCGAGCATCGGCAGCAGCTGGTCGACCTCGGTGTTCACGGGGAACAGGCCGTCGAGCCCGGCCGCTCGCCGCACCGGCCGCCGGGCGCCGCCGCCCCAGGCCGCACCCCACAGCGGGATGCGGGGCTGCTGCACCGGGCGGGGCAGGAACGTCACGCCCTCGGCGGTGAAGTGGTCGCCGTGGTGGTTCACCTCTTCGCCGCTCCACAGGGCTTGGAGCAGGAGGAGCGCCTCGTCGTAGACGGCGGCCCGGGCCCGGTCGTCGGTCGGCTCGCCGAACCGGCCCAGCTCGCCGCCGCTGTTGACGCCGAGGCCGACGCCGAACGTCAGCCGCCCGCGGGACAGGTGGTCGAGCGTGACCGTCTCCCGGGCCACCTTCTGCGGCCGGCGTCGGGCGAGCGGGGTGATCATCGGGCCGAGCCGCAGCCGTGACGTCGTGGTGGCCACGGCGGCGAGCAGGATCCACGGGTCGGCGACCAGGGCGCGCTCCGGCTCGTGGGGCCGCACGAGGTGGTCCCACAGGAACAGGCCGTCCCAGCCGCCGGCCTCCAGCGCGGCGGCCAGCTCGACGACCACCACCGGGTCGGCGAACTCGCCGAAGGCCGGGAGAAAGGCAGCGTGGCGCATCCGCCGCACCGTACCGGAGCGTTCCGCCACCATGGGCCACGGCGCCCCACCTAAGGTGGTCGCTCCATGAGCGATGCATACCCTCCTCCCCCCGGCGGACCTGGCGACCCTGGCGGACCTGGCGGCCCCGGAGCACCCGGCGGGCCCGGCGGCGAGCAGCCACCGTCCTACCAGCCGCCGCCCCCGCAGCAGCCCCCCGGCTACCAGCAGCAGCCGCAGCAGCAGCCCTACGGCGCCCCGCAGCAGTACATGACGGGACCCGGCCCGGTGCCGCAGAGCCTCGGCGAGATCTGGTACAACCCCACGGCCAACATCCTGCTGTACATCGTCACCTGCGGGATCTGGGGCGTGGCCTGGTCGTACCGCACGCACGACGACCTGCAGAAGCACAACGGCGACGGCCTCGGTGGCGGCATCGCCCTGATCATCGCCCTCTTCCTCCCGGTCGTGATCATGTTCACGGTGCCGATGGAGATGGAGAAGGCCTACCAGCGCCGCGGTTGGCAGAGCCCCGAGTCGACCATGCTCGGCCTGTGGTTCCTTCTGCCGGTCATCGGCCAGTTCGTCTGGTACCTGAAGATCCAGCGCGCCCTCAACGCCTACTGGCAGGCGATGGGCAGCCGCCCGGCCTGACCTGTCGACCAGCGGCGTGCCGGCGCCCCACGGTGGGCGCCGGTCGCCGCCGCCTGGTTCGGCGATGAGCGGACATTGGACGCGCAAGTCGTATGCATGAGTATGCAATGCGACGTATGCTGACGCGGTGACATCGGTCGGGATCGTCGGAGCCTCGGGCTACACGGGAGCGGAGCTGCTGCGCCTCTGCGCGCAGCACCCCAGCTTCGACGTGAAGCTCGCCACCGGCGACAGCCAGGCCGGCTCCCGGATCGCGGGGCTCTACCCGAGCCTCGCCGCGGCCTACGGCGACACCACGTTCAGCTCGTACGACCCGGCCGCGGTCGACGGCCTCGACGTGGTGTTCCTGGGCCTGCCGCACGGCGCCTCGCAGGCGGTGGTGCCCGACCTGATCGGACGGGTCGGCGCCATCGTCGATCTGGCCGCCGACTTCCGGCTCACCGACCCGAGCCTCTATCCCACCTGGTACGGCGAGGCCCACACCCGGCCCGACCTCCTCGCGGAGTTCACCTACGGCCTGCCCGAGCTGTTCCGCACCCAGGTCCAGTCGGCCCGCAACGTCGCCGCCCCTGGCTGCTACGTCACCGCGGCCACCCTGGCGCTGGCGCCGCTGCTGCAGCACGGGCTGGTCGAGTCGACCGGCATCGTGGTCGACGCCGCCAGCGGGGCCTCCGGCGCCGGCCGGGGCCCCAAGCCGAACACCACCTTCTGCACGGTCGACGAGGACTTCACCGCCTACGGCCTGCTCACCCACCGCCACACGCCCGAGATGGAGCAGACGCTCAGCTCCGTCGCCGACGCCGAGGTCCAGCTGATCTTCACACCGCACATGGCCCCGATGAGCCGGGGCATCCTCGCCACCTGCTACGCCCGGCCCACCGAGCCCATCACCACCGCGCAGCTGCACGACGTGCTGCGCCAGGCGTGGCGGGGCGAGCCGTTCATGGTCGTCACCGAGGGCTCGCCGTCCACCAAGGCCACGTTCGGCTCCAACGCCGCCCACGTCACCGCCATGGCCGACCCCCGCACCGGCTGGATCGTCGCCATCGCCGCCCTCGACAACCTCGTGAAGGGCGCCTCGGGCCAGGCGATCCAGTGCGCCAACCTGATGACCGGCCAACCCGAGACCGCCGGCCTCGCCACCGTGGGGGTGTACCCGTGAGCGTCACCGCGCCGCAGGGGTTCGTCGCCAACGGGGTCGCCAGCGGCATCAAGGCGTCGGGCGACGCCGACCTGGCGCTGATCGCGACCGCCGACGGGGTGGCCGTGCCCGCCGTGGCGGTGTTCACGCAGAACCTGGTGCTCGCGGCGCCGGTCACCACCAGCCGCGCCCATCTGGCGACCACGGGCGGCCGGGCGGCGGCCGTGATCCTCAACAGCGGGAACGCCAACGCCTGCACCGGCGACCAGGGCGACGCCGCCGCCGCCACGATGTGCGCCGACGCGGCCGCATCCCTCGGCTGCCGAGCCGACGAGGTGCTGGTGTGCTCCACCGGGCTCATCGGGCCGCCGCTGCCGATCGACCTGGTCACCAAGGCCGTGCCCGACCTCGCTGCCGGCCTGGGGCCGGCCCCCACCGACGCCATCGCCGCGGCCCGGGCGATCATGACCACCGACACCCGCCACAAGCAGACGGTCGTGCGGGGCGACGGGTTCGTCGTCGGCGGCATGGCCAAGGGGGCGGCGATGCTGGCCCCCAACATGGCGACGATGCTGGCGGTCCTCACCACCGACGCCGCGGTCGACGGCCCCGAGCTGCAGGCGGCGCTGGCGGCCGGCGTGGCCGACTCGTTCAACGCCATGACCATCGACGGCTGCACCTCGACCAACGACACCGTGATCCTGCTGGCCGGCGGCCTCGCCGGTCCGCCCGCCTCCACCGAGGGGTTCGCGGCGGCGGTGGCCGACGCCTGCCTCGACCTCGCCATGCAGATGGTGGGCGACGCCGAGGGCCACACCAAGGTGGTGAAGGTGCGGGTGACCGGGGCGGCGTCCGACGACGAGGCCCGGCGGGCCGCTCGCAAGGTGGCCGAGAGCCAGCTGGTGAAGTGCTCGTGGTACGGCAAGGACCCCTACTGGGGCCGGGTGGCCAGCGACCTGGGCACCGCCGGCGTCGCCCTCGACGTGGGCGCCCTGGCGATCGCCTACGGCGGCACCGTCGTGAGCCGGGGCTGCGTCGAGGTCGACCACGACCGGGCCGCCGTCGTCGCCCACATGGACGGCGAGTACGTCGAGCTCCACTGCGACCTCGGCGTCGGCCCCGCCGAGGCCCGGATCCTCACCAACGACCTCACCCACGCCTACGTCGACGAGAACATGGGGACGTCATGAGGCTCCCGCTCTCGGTCGCGGAGGAGCGGGCCGGCGTGCTCGTCGAGGCGCTGCCGTACATCCAGGCGTTCCGGGGTGCCGTGGTGGTGGTGAAGTACGGCGGCAACGCCATGGTCGACGCCGAGCTGGCGAAGGCCGTGGCCGCCGACGTGGTGCTGCTGCGGGCCGTCGGCCTGCGGCCGGTGGTGGTGCACGGCGGCGGCCCCCAGATCAGCGACCTGATGGAGCGGCTGGGCAAGGTGCCCGAGTTCCGCGACGGCCTGCGGGTGACCGACGCCGAGACCGTCGACATCGCCCGCATGGTGCTGGTGGGGAAGGTGAACCGCGACATCGTGTCGGCGATCAACGTCCACGGTCCGCTCGCCGTCGGCATCGCCGGCGAGGACGCCGGCCTCATCCTGGCGAGCGCCCGCCACCCGGACCTCGGCTTCGTCGGCGACGTGGCGGCGGTGAACCCCGGGATCGTGCACAAGCTGCTGGCCGAGGACCTGATCCCGGTGGTGTCGACCATCGGGTCCGACGCCGTCGGGCAGGCCTACAACATCAACGCCGACACCGTGGCGGGTGCGTTGGCCGCGGCGCTGGGGGCCGAGAAGGCGATCTTCCTCACCGACATCGCCGGCCTGCTCACCGACCTCGACGATCCCGCCAGCCTCGTCAGCCGCATCGACGCCGCCGAGCTCGACGCCATGATCGAGTCGGGCGGCCTGAGCGGCGGGATGATCCCGAAGGTGGCGGCGGCCGCCGACGCGGTGCGGAACGGGGTCGGGTCGGCCCACCTGCTCGATGGGCGCATCCCGCACGTCCTGCTGCTGGAGCTGTTCAGCGACGAGGGCATCGGCACGATGATCACCAGCGGCGAGCTGGAATTGGAGAGAGTGGGGGCATGACGGCCACGAGCTTCGCGGCGTTGATGCCGACGTACGCCGAGCCGAAGGTGCGGTTCGTCCGGGGCGAGGGGTCGTGGCTGTGGGACGCCGACGGCACCCGCTACCTCGACCTGCTGTCGGGCCTGGGCGTCACCGGGCTGGGCCACAGCCACCCGGCGGTCGCGGCCGCCTTGGCCGAGCAGTCGCAGACGCTGCTGCACGTGTCGAACCTGTTCGGCAACGAGATCGCCTGGGAGGTGGCGGCGACGCTCGACCGGCTGGTCGGTGACGACGCCGGCACCCCGCCGGGCGGTCAGGTCTTCTTCGCCAACTCGGGCGCCGAGGCCAACGAGTGCGCCTTCAAGCTGGCCCGGCGCTTCGGCGGCCACGGCCGCTACGTGGTGGTGTCGGCCTACGGCAGCTTCCACGGCCGGACGCTCGCCACCCTGCACGCCACCGGCCAGCCCGCCAAGCACGAGGCGTTCCAGCCGCTTCCCGAGGGGTTCCGCCACGTGGCCTGGGACGACCTCGCCGCGCTGGAGTCGTCGCTCGACCCCAGCGTCGCTGCGGTGCTCCTGGAGCCGGTGCAGGGCGAGGGCGGGGTGAACCCGGCCAGCGCCGAGTACTTCCGGGGCGTGCGGAAGCTGTGTGACGAGCGGGGCATCCTGATGGTCGTCGACGAGGTGCAGACCGGCCTGGGACGCACCGGCCGCTGGTTCGGCTTCCAGCACTTCGGCGTCGTTCCCGACGTGGTCACGATGGCCAAGGCCCTCGGCAACGGCGTGCCCATCGGCGCCTGCTGGGCGAAGGCCGACGTCGCCGGGGTGTTCCAGCCGGGCGACCACGCCACCACCTTCGGCGGCCAGCCCCTGGCGACCGCCGCGGCCCGCGCGGTGCTGGCCGTGATGGAGGCCGAGGACGTGCCCACGCGGGCCGCCGCCGCGAGCCGGCGTCTGGTGGCCGGGCTCGCCGACCTCGACGGCGTCGTCGACGTCCGGGGCCTCGGGTTGCTGCTGGCGGCCGAGCTGGCGCCGGGCGTGGCCTCGGCCGACGTGGCCGCCGCGCTGCTGGCCACCGGCGTCGTCGTCAACGCCGTCACCCCGACGGCCCTGCGCTTCGCCCCCTCGCTGCTGATCACCGACGACGAGATCGACACCGCCGTCGAGCGCGTCGGCGCGGCCCTGAAGGCGGTGCAGTGAGCCTGCACCTGCGCCACTTCCTCGAGGTCGACGACCTCAGCCCCGACGAGCTGGTCGAGGTGCTCGACCGGGCCGAGAGCCCCGACCTGCCCCGCGTCCTCACCGGCCGCACCGTCGGTCTGTACTTCGAGAAGCCGTCGCTGCGCACCCGGCACTCCTGCGAGGTGGCGGTGGTGCAGCTCGGCGGCCACCCGGTGAGCTTCCGGCGCGACGAGGTCGGCCCCGGCGACCGCGAGCCGATCCCCGACATGGCCAAGGTGCTGTCCGGCTACCACGCCGTGCTCGGCGCCCGGGTCTACGAGCAGGAGCTGCTGGACCAGTTCTCGGGTGCGGCGTCGATCCCGATCGTCAACCTGCTGTCCAACGAGGGCCACCCCTGCCAGGCGCTGGCCGACCTCCTGACCATGCGCCAGACCCTGGGGTCGCTGGCCGGCGCGACGGTCGCCTGGGTGGGCGACTACAACAACGTGGCCCGGTCGCTGAGCCTGGGGGCGACGATGCTGGGCATGAAGGTGCGGCTGGGCTGCCCGCCGGGCTACGGCCCCGACGACGCCGACGTCGACCGGCTGCGGGCCGCCGGCGCGGAGCCGACCGTGAGCGCCCGGCCCGAGGAGGCCGTCGAGGGTGCGCTGGCGGTGCACAGCGACACGTGGGCGTCGATGGGCCAGGAGGGCGAGGCCGACGAGCGGCGCCGGGCGTTCGAGGGCTTCACGGTCGACGACGGGCTGATGGCCCGGGCCGCGCCCGGTGCGGTGTTCATGCACTGCCTGCCGGTGCACCGGGGCGAGGAGGTGTCGGCGTCGGTGATGGATGGTCCGCAGAGCCGGGCGATCGTGCAGGCCCACAACCGGCTGCACAGCTTCCGGGGCCTGCTGTCGTGGCTCCTGGACCACGCCGACGGAAGGGGCGCCGCATGATGAGCGACTCGGTACGGACCCTCGCCAAGCCGCAGCGGCAGCACCGGATCGCCCGGCTGCTGACGGAGAACTCCGTGGTCAGCCAGACCCAGCTGGTCGACCTGCTGGGCGACGAGGGGATCGCGGCGACCCAGGCGACGGTGTCGCGCGACCTCGACGAGCTGGGCGCGGTGAAGGTCCGGGTGCCGGGGGGCGACACGGTGTACGCCATCCCCGAGCTGCCGATGGAGCAGCACGTGCCGGAGACGCACCTACGCCGGGTGTTCGGGGAGTGGGTGGTCGAGGTGGCGGCGTCGGCCAACCTGGTGGTGCTGCGGACCCCGCCCGGGTCCGCCCATGTGGTGGCATCGGCGCTCGACCGCACGGGCCTGCCCGGCGTGATCGGCACGGTGGCCGGCGACGACACCCTGTTGGTGGTCGTCGCCGAGGAGATCGGGGGCAAGAAGATGGCAGCCCAGCTCCGCGAGCTCGCGGGCTTGTAACCCCAGGAGGAACGTTGGCAAAGCGCGTAGTTCTCGCGTACAGCGGTGGTCTCGATACGTCGGTGGCCGTCCGTTGGATGATCGACAACCTGCAGGTCGAGGTGATCGCGCTGGCGGTCGACGTCGGCCAGGCCAGCGAGGACTGGGACGTCGTGCGCCAACGGGCGCTGGCCGCCGGTGCCGTCGACGCCTTCGTGGTCGACGCCCGGGAGGAGTTCGCCCGCGACTACTGCCTCCCCGTGCTCAAGGCGAACGCCCTCTACGAGGGCCGCTACCCGCTGGTGTCGGCTCTGTCGCGGCCGGTGATCGTCAAGCACCTGGTCGCCGCGGCCCGCGAGCACGCCGCCGACGCCGTGGCCCATGGCTGCACCGGCAAGGGCAACGACCAGGTGCGCTTCGAGGTGGCCACCCGGGCTCTGGCGCCGGACCTCGACGTGGTGGCGCCCGTCCGCTCCTGGGGCATGACCCGGGAGGACTGCATCCTCTACGCCGACGACCACGACATCCCGATCACGGCGACGAAGGAGAAGCTCTACTCCATCGACGACAACCTGTGGGGCCGGGCCATCGAGTGCGGCGAGATGGAGGACCCGTGGGCCACGCCGCCCGCGGGCGTCTGGTCGCTCACCGAGCCGACCGCGACCGAGCCCGCCGACGTGGTGGTGGGCTTCGACCGGGGCGTGCCGGTGTCGCTCGACGGCCAGGCGCTGTCGCCGGCCACGCTGATCTCGCAGCTCAACGGCTTCGTGGGCAGCTACGGCTGGGGTCGGATCGACATGGTGGAGAACCGGCGGGTCGGCATCAAGAGCCGGGAGACCTACGAGTCCCCGGCGGCGCTGGCGCTCATGCTGGCCCACGCCGACCTCGAGGGCATCACGCTGGAGCGCGACCTGTCCCGGGAGAAGAGTCGCATGGAATCGCGCTACGCCGAGCTGGTGTACGACGGCCTGTGGTTCAGCCCGCTGAAGCAGGCCCTCGACGCCTTCGTCGACAGCAGCCAGCAGCACGTGACCGGCGAGGTGCGGCTGCGGCTGGCGCCCGGGTCGTGCCAGGTGGAGGGCCGGCGGAGCCCGGTGAGCCTCTACGACTACGGCCTGGCCACCTACGACGCCGCCGACAACTTCCGTCACGAGGACAGCGAGGGCTTCGTGCGGCTGTGGGGCCTCGGCATCCAGACCTGGGCGGCGGTCCAGGGCACCGGCGCCGGGAAACCGTGACCGAGGAACCGGAGATCCCCGAGGCGCCGGACGTCCCCGAGAAGGTCGACTTCTTCGGGCTCCCGGACGTTCCGGACGCCCCTACCGCCGACGAGCCCGCCCCCAAGGAGGGCTCGGCGGAGCCGACGCAGACGCTGTGGCACGGCCGGTTCGCCGGCGGTCCGGCCGACGAGCTGTTGGCGTTCACGGTCAGCCTGTCGTTCGACCAGCGGCTGGCGCTGGACGACCTGGCGGGTAGCGCCGCCCACGTCGCCGGGTTGGCGCGGGCGGAGCTGATCAGCGACTTCGAGGCGGCCGAGGTGTTCGTCGCCCTCGACCAGGTCGAGCAGGAGCTGACCCGGGGCGACTTCCCGTTCGCCCCCACCGACGAGGACATCCACACCGCCATCGAGCGCCGTGTCACCGAGCTGGCGGGCGACGCCGGCGCCAAGCTCCACACCGGTCGCTCCCGCAACGACCAGGTGGCGACCGCCCTGCGCCTGTGGTGCAAGCGGGAGCTGGAGGCGATCGCCGGGCGGGTCGTCGACCTGCAGCGGGTGCTGCTGGACCGGGCCCGGGAGGCCGGCTCGACCTACCTGCCGGGCTACACCCACCTGCAGCGGGCCCAGCCGGTGCTGCTGGCCCACCACCTGCTGGCCCACGGGTGGGCGCTGGCCCGCGACGTCGACCGCCTGGCCGACTGCGTGCGCCGGCTCGACGTGTCGCCGCTGGGCGCGGGGGCACTGGCGGGGTCGTCGCTGCCTCTCGACCCGGCGTTCACGGCCGAGCAGCTCGGCTTCGCCCGGCCGTTCGACAACAGCCTCGACGCCGTCAGCGACCGCGACTTCGTGGCCGAAGCGCTGTTCGACCTGAGCCTGCTGGCGGTGCACCTGTCGCGGATGGGGGAGGAGGTGGTGCTGTGGACGACGGCGGAGTTCGGGTTCGCCCGTCTCGACGACGCCTACGCCACCGGCTCCTCGATGCTGCCCCAGAAGAAGAACGCCGACATCGCCGAGCTGGCGCGGGGCAAGGCGGGACGGGTGATCGGCAACCTCACCGGGCTGCTGGTGACGCTGAAGGGCCTGCCGCTGGCCTACAACCGCGACCTCCAGGAGGACAAGGAGCCGCTGTTCGACGCGGTCGACCAGGTGAGCCTGGCGTTGGGCGCGATGGCGGGCCTGTACCGGACGCTGGAGTTCGAGCCCCGCCGGATGCAGGCGGCGGCCGACTCGCCCGATCTGGCGGCCACCGACATGGCCGAGTGGCTGGTGGGGCAGGGGATGCCGTTCCGCCAGGCGCACGCCATCGTCGGCGAGCTGGTGCGGCGGTCGATCGACCAGGGGACGCCTCTGGAGGACCTGATCGCCCTCCACCCCGACCTCGGCCCCGAGCCGGCCCGCTTCATCGGCGAGGGCCGCGTCATCCAACGTCGCACCAGCCCCGGCGCCGCCGGCCCCGGCCCGGTGGCGATCCAGCTGGAGGCCTTCGCCGCCCACGTCGAGGCCCTCACGAAGCCGACCCCGCCCCCCGTTCCCGTCCCTGTCGAGCCCGAGCCGAAGGTGTCGGAGGAGACCACGGCCGAGGCCGAGCCGGACGTGACGGAGGACGAGGTGCTCGAGGCCGCGGCGCCCGAGTTCGAACCGGAGGTGTCGGAGCCCGAGGCGGCCGAGGCCGAGCCGGAGCTGTCGGAACCCGAGGTTCCGGAGGACGGGGCGCCCGAGGAGCCCGACGCCGCCACCGAGGCTGTCCCGGATGTCGGTTCCAACGGGGCTGTTCCCGACACAGTCGACGACGCCGAGGCCGTGCCGGAACCGGAGCCGGATGCGGACTCCGAGGTCGTCCCCGAAGCGGACGACGAGTCGGGCCTCGAAGCCGACGACGAACCGGCGGCCGAGCCGGAGGCGTCGGAGGACGAGGAGCCCGAGCCGGCACCGGTGTCGGAGGTGCCGCCGTTGGCGTCGGCCTTCGTCGACGCGGCCGTCGCGGCGCTGGAGAAGAAGGAGGAGGTCAAGCCGGTCTCGGGGGAGTTCGACCTCGGGGAGTTCGGTCAGTTCGTCGCCGGCCTCGACCTCGACAAGACCCAGCCGGAGGCCGAGTCCGACGACGACGAGCCGTAGTGCGCCGGACGGTGGAGCGGGAGTTCTACCGGCGTGACGCCCGGGTGGTCGCGCCCGACCTGCTCAACAAGCTGCTCGTGCACGGTGACCTCGTCGGCCGCATCGTCGAGGCCGAGGCCTACTGCGGCGGCGAGGACCCCGGCGCCCACACCTACCGGGGTCTGACGCCCCGGAACCGCACCATGTTCGGCCCGCCCGGCGGCCTGTACGTCTACTTCACCTACGGGATGCACTGGTGCGCCAACGCCGTCTGCGGCGACGAGGGCGAGGGCATCGCCGTGCTGCTGCGGGCCCTGGCGCCGCTGGAGGGCCTGGACGAGATGCGGGCCCGTCGTCCCGCCGCCCGCCGGGACCGCGACCTGTGCAGCGGCCCCGCCAAGCTGTGCCAGGCGTTCGGGCTCGACCGAGCGTTCGACGGCGCCGACCTGGTCGCCGCCGACCGGGGTGTCACCATCCTCGACGACGGCACGGCCCCGCCCGCCGACCCCGTGCAGACCACCCGGGTCGGCCTGTCCGCCGGCGCCGAGCACCCGTGGCGCTGGTACGTAACCGGCGACCCCAACGTGTCGCGCCGCTGAGCCGGCCTCTAACGTCCGGAAATGGAACCTGTTCTATTGGAGCACCCGCGGCCCCACACCGCGGTCGTGACCCTGAACCGGCCGGAGCGGCTCAACGCCCTGTCGATCGACCTGGCGCTCGAGCTCGACCGCACCCTCACGACGGTCGCCGCCGAGAACGACACCTGGGTCGTGGTGCTCACCGGCGCCGGGCGGGGGTTCTGCTCGGGCCTCGACCTGAAGGACTACGGCGTCGTGCCCGGCATCGACGGCCTGTCGGTCGGGCGCATCGCCCAGCGCTCGATGCGGGTCTACAGCCAGCTGGTGCTGAGCCTGCGCCGCCTGCCCCAACCGGTGATCGCGGCGGTCAACGGCCCCGCCTACGGTGGCGGGATGTGCCTGACGCTGGCGGCCGACCTCCGCATCGCGGCCACGTCGGCCGAGTTCAACGCCACCGGCATCGTCAACGGCCTCACCAGCACCGAGATGGCCGCGGGCTGGCTGTTGCCCCGGCTGATCGGCGCGGCCCGGGCCAACGACCTGCTGCTCACCGGGCGCAAGGTCGGCGCCGCGGAGGCGCAGGAGCTGGGCCTGGTGTCGCGGGTGGTCGACGACGGCGAGGTGCTCGACGAGGCCCTCGACATGGCCGAGGCGATGACCCGCTTCAGCCCCTACGGCCTCGCCATGACCAAGGACGCCCTGTGGGCCAACCTCGAGGTGGCGAGCCTGGAGTCGGCCATCGCCCTGGAGGACCGCAACCAGCTCATGCTCGGCTTCACCGAGAACCTGCAGGAGGCCATCCGGGCCTTCGACGCCGGCCGCGACCCCGTGTACACCGACGACCCCCGCCGCGACCTCTTCGACCGCCCGTCGTGACCGACCTGCGCCTCCTCGCCCCGGACGACCCCCTGGTCGCGCCGACCGCCGACCTGGCCGTCGCCCGGCGGCACGTGGAGGCGGCCCTGCCCACCGTGGACGACGACCTCCGCAAGCAGATCCTGGCCTTCGTCGACGCCCACCCCGACGCCCTCCATCGGACGTGCGTCGAGGGGCACCTGACCGGCTCGGCCATGGTGGTCGACCCTGACACGGAGCGGTTCCTGTTCATGCTGCACGCCAAGGTCGGGCGTTGGCTGCAGCCGGGCGGCCACGCCGACGGCGACGCCGCCCTGCCGGGTGTGGCGCTGCGCGAGGCCACCGAGGAGACCGGCATCACGGGTCTCCGGGCGGCGGCTCCGGCGATCGACCTCGACGTCCACCTCTTCGAGGCCGCCAAGGAGGTGTCGCACCTCCACTTCGACGTCCGCTATCTGGTGGTGGCACCACCGGGCGCAGTCGCCAGCGGGAACCACGAGTCGCGAGGCCTGCGCTGGGCCGGCCTCGACGAGCTCGACGGCCTCGACCTCGACGTCGGCACCCACCGCCTCGCCCGCCACGCCCTCGCCGCCCTGCGGACCCTCTGAGCACGACTTTCACGCTCGTTTCACGGCGGGTGCCTAGTGTCCCGGCCCATGTCGAGAAGAACGCGACGGCTGCTGGGCCTGACCCTGCTGGTGGCGGTGACGGTCTCCGCCTGCGGGGGTGGTGGGGACGACGACGAACGCTCGGGCGACGCCGCGTCGGCCGACCGCCCGGCCCCCGAGACCACGCCGACGCCCGACGACACACCGGCCACGGAGGACGCCGCCGGCTGCGACACCGACACCGGTGACAGCGGCGACGGCGGCGTCTCCATCGGCGAGGACGGCATCTCGGTCGGCGGCGACGGCGAGGGCGGTGGCATCACGATCGGCGAGGACGGCGTCGACGTCGAGAGCGGCGAGGGCCGCGTGTCGGTCGGCGAGGGCAGCGTGACGATCGAGAGCTGCTTCGGCGACATCGAGGTCGGCGCCGACGACGGCGGCATCACCATCTCGGGTCCCGACGGCGACGTCGCCATCTCGGTGGACGACGCCGTGACCGAGCTGGGCGGCGAGGACACCGAGGAGGGCATCTCGGTCCCCCTGCCCGACAGCGTGCTGTTCGACTTCGACAGCGCCGCGCTGCTCCCCGCGGCCGGCGAGGAGCTGGGCCTGGTCGCCGGCCTCGCGGCCGCCTACCCCGACGCGACGCTCGAGATCGGCGGTCACACCGACGCCGTGGGCGAGGACGCCTACAACCAGCAGCTCTCCGAGCAGCGGGCGACCGCCGTGCGCGACGCCCTGGCGGTCCTGGGCGTGGCCGGCGACCGCATGACGGCCACCGGCTACGGCGAGACCCGGCCGGTCGCCCCCGACACGACCCCCGACGGCGCCGACGATCCCGCGGGCCGCCAGCGCAACCGGCGGGTGGAGATCCTGCTGGTCGGCGCCGACCTGTGAACCCTGTGAAGTCCACCAAGAAAGGCGAGCTACCCCCGATGACCCGGACCCCGACCCGCACCCCG
>DATHJB010000218.1 GCA_035316325.1 Acidimicrobiales bacterium | reverse complement strand
CCAAGGCTCCACCGAACCCTCGGGCGGCCCGGAGCGTCCCAGCTGCGGCGAGGCGTTGCACCTGGCGGCGGCTCACCCCGAGGTGACGGGCGGTCTCGCTGACCGACAACGGCATGCCCCCATTATGTCGTGATCGCGACCAATTGTTGCCTGACCCGTCGTTCTGTCTTCGCTCAGCCGGCTATAGCCGGCTGAGCGAAGACAGAAAGGATCCCCCGGCCGACGTCGTCGACGAACTGGAGGATCGCGGCGGGGTCCTCACGGCCCTCACGAGGGGGCAGGACCACCAGGCGGGTGACACCGAGGTCGGCGAAGGCCGAGACCGCGGCGGCGTCGAGGGGGACGCGGGGGTGGGGCGTCACCGAGATCTCCAGGTCGCCGAGCGACGCCGGCCGCTCGTACTCGTCGAGGGCCGCACGCAGGGCAGCCACGGCGGCCGCGGTGGCGTCCACGGTGAGCGAGAAGCCGTACCAGCCCTGGCCCCGGGTGACCGCCCGCCGGAACGACGCCGGCACGTGGCCGCCGAAGATCAGCGGCGGCCCCGGCTGCTGGACCGGCACCGGCTCCGCCCGCACCCCGTCGAACGACACGAAGCGCCCGGAGTACGACGCCCGGCCCGGCGTCCACACCGCCTGCATGGCGTCGAGCGCCTCCTCCAGCCGCCCGCCCCGGTTGTCGAACGGCACGCCCAGCGCCCGGAACTCCGGCTCCAGGTAGCCCACGCCCACGCCGAACAGCACCCGCCCGCCCGACACCCGGTCGAGCGACGCCACCTGCTTGGCCAGCAACAGCGGGTTGTGCATCGGCACCACGGTCACACCCGTGGCCAGCCGCAGCGTCGACGTGTGGGCGGCGATGGTGGCGAGCGCCACGAACGGGTCGAGCAGCGGCGTCTCCGGCGGCGACGGCGACGGCGGCACCCGGGGGTCGGGGAACACGTAGTGCTCGCCCGTCCACACGCTCTCCCAGCCGGCCGCCTCGGCCGCCACCGCCACCCGCACCGAGGCCGAGGGGTCGGCGCCCAGGGCGTCGAGGTTGATCGCGAACAGTCCGAACCGCATGGTCCGGCACGCTACAAAGCGCCAGGCCGGATCAAGCCGGATCGAGCCGATCAACCCGGGTCGAGCCGGTGCCACCCGTAGGCGACGGCGCCGGCCACGACCGGCTGGAAGTACGACACCACCCGGTAGGCGGCGGTGGCGACGACGGCCTGACCGGTGGGCACGCCTGCGGCGACCAGGGCGCCGGTGAGCCCCGCCTCCACGAACCCGAGCCCGCCCGGGGTGATCGGGATCATGCCCAGCACCTTGCCGGCCACGAACGCCAGCAGCACCAGCCCCGGCGCCGGGCGACCGCCGACGGCGGCCAGCGCGGCCAGCAGCGCCAGGTAGTCGAAGCCGACGTTGCCCGCCGCGGCCAGCGCCGCCCGCGACTTGTTGTCGCCCAACTGCTCGCGGATGAGGTCGCGCTCGACCATCATCCGCTCGGGCAGGTCGTCCATCCGATGGCGACGGAACACACGGTTCCACGAGGACTGCACGAACGACGACACCGCCAACAGCGGCCGGTTGGTGGCGAGGAACACGGCCAGGACGCCACCCAGCAGCAGGCTCCCGGCGATGCCGAGCAGCGCCGCCACCAGCAGCTGGCGGGGCACGTCGGGCACCGTGAACAGCGCCGGCAGGGCGAACACCGGGCTGACGAACACCGACGCCGCCGCCAGCAACCCGACCACGGGCGGCCCGGACACCGCGGTGGTCCCGTCGACCCCGCCGGCTGTCAGCATCCGCATCTGCACCGCCGCCCCCGTCGCCGCGCCCCCGGGCACCACCTGGCTCACGGCGTTGCCCACCAGCTGCGCCCGGGCGACCGCCCGCCACGACGCCGAGGGCATCACCAGCCGCATCAGGTACCAGAGGCACACGAACGACGTGCACTCCGAGGCGGTGATCACCAGCATCCACAGCGGGTTGATGTCGACCACGTCGCCGAGCGAGGTGTAGACGACGGCCAGCGTCGGCGCCAGCACCTGCAGCGACACCGCCGCCAGGACCACCAGGAAGACCCGGCCCACCAGCCGCCAGCGGCGCCGGGGTTCGACGAGCGGCGTCGGCACCGGTGCAGCAGCGGACAGTTCGGACCCGGACATCCCGGCGACGATACGCGGCGTCACACCCCCGACATAGCGCGGAGCGCGGCCTCCGTGGGCTTGTCGGCGGGGAAGAACGCCTCGATGATCAGCTCGCTGAGAGTCACGTCGAGAGCGGTGCCGAAGCTGGCCAGGGTGCTGAAGAACGCCAGGTCCTGGCCGTCGAGCCGCAGCTGCATCGTGGTGCACACCAGCGCCGCCGGGTCGAACACCGCCGGTGACGTCTCCTGCACGCCCGGGTAGGCGCGCAGCTCGTCGAAGAGGTCCGACAGGTACGGGTCCTGGGCGAGCACGGCCTGCTGGCGCAGCCGGTGGAGCAGGTGGGAGCTGTACTCGCCCAGGTTGGTGATGTACGGCCCCATGCCGTCGGGGTGCAGGGCGGCCCGCAGCAGGTTCAGGGGCGGCTCCAGCAGGTGGGGCGCCAGCCGGCTGCCGAGCAGGGTGAGGGCCGTGGCGTTGGCGGCGACCAGGTCCCAGTGGCGGTCGACCACCGCCGCCGGGTACGGCTCGTGGCCGGCGAGCACCTTGTCGAGGGCCTCGCGCACGGGCGCCATGGCTTCGTCGTCGAGCGGCCGCTGCCCGTACACCGGGGCGTAGCCGGCGGCGAGCAGCAGCCCGTTGCGCTCCCGCAGCGGCACGTCGAGGTGATCGGCCAGGTGCAGCACCAGCTCGCGGCTCGGCTTGGCCCGGCCGGTCTCCACGAAGCTCAGGTGCCGGGCCGACACGGCGGCGTCGAGCGACAGGTCGAGCTGGCTGAGCCGCCGCCGCTGGCGCCAGTCCCGCAGCAGCGCTCCCACCGAGGAGCTCGGGGACCCGGCTGTCACGACGCTCGTCATGTCCGGGACCGTACCGGCGTGAGGGAAGAGCGGCGCCTACCTCACAGGTAATCGCCGGGCGCGGCGCCGAGTCGCACAGTGGGCGTCATGACCAACACCGACACCCCCACCGACACCACCGCTGTGGTCGACGCCTACCTGGCGAGCCTCGACGAGGCCGACGACGCCGTCCGGGCCGACCTCGTCGCCCGGGCGTGGGCGCCGGACGGCCGCTTCGTCGACCCGCTGCAGGAGTACAACGGCCACGACGAGCTGCGCACGATCAACCCCATCATCCAGCAGCTCTACCCCGGTGCCCGGTTCCGTCGGGTGAGCGGCATCGACGTCCACCACGACCAGCTGCGCTTCGCCTGGGACATGACCACCCCCGACGGTGCGCAGGTCGTCGCCGGCATCGACATCGGCCAGCTGGGCCCGGACGGCCGGCTGCGGAGCATCACCGGGTTCTTCGGCGACCTCCCCGCCGAGTGAACGACCGGAGCGGGCCTACGAGCGTGCGCGGATAGGCCCGCCTTGTCTCGTGTTGCGGTGCTGCGTTGCCGGTAGGCCTCGCTGCTGAGCTGGTGTCCGGCCGCCAAATGCCGGACTCGTGGGCTGCAGGTGCGCCCAGGTCGCTCGGCCTACGAGTCCTCGTCGTCCGGTGCCTGGATCTGGTCGATCAGGTCGTCGATGTAGGACTCGTAGGCCCGCACCAGGTCGATCCGCTCGGGGTGCAGCAGCCACTGGATCTGGATGCCCTCCATGAAGGCGACCCACTCGGCGGCGCGGGCGTCGGGATCGGTGTCGGGGTTGAGCTCGCCGATGCGGATGCCCTCGTTGAGCGCCGCGGAGAACCACCAGCGGAGGCTCTCGGTGCGCTCCTGCGTGTAGGTGCGGGCCGCGCCCTCCCGCACGATCGCCTCGAAGCTCACCACCACCCGCATCCGGGCGTGCTGCGGTCGTTCCACCAGGACCTTCGCCGTCGTCGCCAGGCGGCGCAGGGTCTCCAGCGCGCTGAACGGTGCGCTCGCCATGTAGTTCTCGGCCTCGAGGAACGACGAGTCCATGCGTTCGAGCACGGCCAGCAGCAGCTGGTCGACGTCGTCGAAGTGCTGTCGCACGTCGTCCTCGCCCAGCTCGGCCCGTTCCGCCACCGTCGCCAGCGTCGTCTGACGGATCCCGTCGGACGCGAAGAGCTCGAACGCTGCGTCGATGATGAGTTCCCGCTCGGGCAGCGTGTCCTGGCGATTCCAACCCTCGGACGCCATGCGAGCGAAAGTACTCCTCCCCGGTGCGGTTTGCGGCCGGTTCGCCGGGTTGTTCGGGCGGTAGCGTGCGGGCCCGTGGGAAGCCTGAGCGAACGTTCTGTCGTCGTCACGGGCGGGGGGAGCGGCATCGGGGCCGCCTGCGCCGCCGAGCTGGTCGCCGCCGGGGCGCGGGTCACGATCTGCGGCCGGACCGAGAGCCGGCTGGTCGAGGTGGTCGAGCGACTGGCCAAGCCGGCGGCCGACGCGGGCGGGACCGTCGGGCACCTGGTCGCCGACGTGACCGTCGAGGACGACGTCGCCCGCCTGGTCTCGGCGGCGGCGGGCAACGGCGGCGGTCTCCACGGCGTGGTCGCCAACGCCGGGGGCGCCGGGGCCCTGCAGCCCTACGAGCGCCAGCCGACGGAGGAGTTCGTGCGGGTCCTGCACCTCAACGTGGTCGGCACCATGCTGCTGGTGAAGCACGCGGTGCCCCACCTGGTGGCGGCGGGCGGCGGCTCGTTCGTGGGCATGTCGTCGATCGCCGGGCACATGACCCACCCCTACTTCGGTGCCTACTCGGTGGGGAAGGCCGGCATCGAGGCGATCGTCCGCAACGCAGCCGACGAGTACGGCCACGCCAAGGTGCGGTTCAACGCCGTGCGACCGGGCTTCACGTCGACCGAGCTGATGGCGTTCATCCCCCGCGACTCGGCCATCTACGAGAGCTACATCGCCAACACGCCGATGGCCGGCGTCGGCGAGCCGGAGGACGTGGCCCACCTGGTCCGCTTCCTGCTGAGCGACGAGGCGCGCTGGATCACCGGGCAGACGATCAACGTCGACGGGGGCCACTGCCTGCGCCGGGGCCCGGACTTCTCCAGCTTCCTCGGCGACGACGCCCTGCCCTTGTAGCGCACACAGCGCACACGGCCTGACCAGCGCCGACAGAACCTCCCGTACCAACCACCCCGCCGCCGCCCCAAGCGGCGAAGGGCTGCGCCTTCACTTTCTCACAAGGCACCTCGGGGGTCGTGCGCTGGCCGTCGCCGGGCGTTCGTCGGGAGGAAACCACCCCGAACCAGGGTCTCCGTACGTTGCCGGCGTGGACAGAAGATCCTTCCTCCAGGCCGGCGCCCTGACGCTCGGCGCCGCCGCCCTCCCCGGCCTCGCCGCGGCGTGCGGCAGCGGCGGCTCCGACGCCGATTCGACGTCGGGCGGCTCCGGCTCCGGGGGCGGCAAGCGCAAGGTGAAGCTCGGCTTCATCGCCCTCACCGACTGCGCCTCCGTCGTCATGGCCCAGGAGCTCGGCTACTTCGACGAGCGCGACCTCGACGTCGAGGTCGTCAAGCAGGAGTCGTGGCCGGTCACCCGCGACAACCTGCTGCGGGGCGAGATCGACGGCGCCCACTGCCTGCTCGGCATGCCCTTCTCGGTCGCCACCGGCATCGGTGCCGAGCAGCCGTCGCGCGACCTGAAGGTCGCCATGATCCTCAACAACAACGGCCAGGCCATCACCCTCGGCAACGAGTTCGCCGACGCCGGCTACGGCGACCTCGACGCCGCCAAGGAGGCGCTCGCCGCGGCCGGCACGCCGCAACTGGCCATGACCTTCCCCGGCGGCACCCACGACGCCTGGCTGCGCTACTGGCTGCTGGCCACCGGTACGAAGTTCTCCGCCGTCGACATCCAGCCCGTGCCGCCGCCGCAGATGGTGCAGAACATGACCGTCGGCAACATCAAGGGCTACTGCGTGGGCGAGCCCTGGAACGCGGTCGCCGTCGCCCAGGACATCGGCTTCACCCACCTCACGACGCAGGACATCTGGGAACACCACCCCGAGAAGGCCCTGGTCGTCGGCACACGGCTCACCGAGGAGACCGACGTCCTGAAGGACGTGATGGGCGCGGTCCTCCAGGCCGGCAAGTGGCTCGACGACCCCGACAACCGCTCCGAGGCCGCCGACACCCTGGGCGTCGAGAAGTACGTCAACGCCCAGCCCGACGACATCCGGGGCCGCCTCACCGGCACCTACGACCTGGGCGCCGACCTCGGCGAGCGGACGTTCGCGGGCGACCAGATGCAGTTCTTCCGCGACGGGCTCACCAACTTCCCCCGCCGCGCCTACGGCCTCTGGTACCTGGCCCAGTACCAGCGCTTCGGCTACCTCGACGAGGCCCCGCCCTACCAGGAGCTGGTCGACGAGCTGATCCTCACCGACCTGTACGCCGAGGTCGCCGCGGCCGAGGGGGTCGACGTGCCGGACGACGACATGGCGCCCTTCGACGTGAAGCTCGACGGCGTCACCTTCGACCCTGCCAACCCCGACGAGGAGGCAGCCCGCCCATGAGCGTGACCAACCCCGCCCCGGTGGAGGTGACGGAGGAGCGACCGGTCCTCGCGGTCGTCCCGGCCGACCCCGTCCCCGCCCCCGCCCCCACACCACCCGTCCTGCCTACGGGCTCCCGCACCCGCCGCGCCGGCGCCGCCCTCGGATGGGCGGTCGTCGGCGTGGTCGTGTTCGTGGCCCTGTGGGCGCTGGGCGCGTCCCGCAACCCCAAGCTCCCGACACCCGGCGACACCTTCACCGTGCTGCGGGAGCTGCTGTCCGACCCCTTCTACGACAACGGCCCCGACGACAAGGGCGTCGGCGTGCTGGTGTGGCTGACGCTGCAGCGGGTGTTCAAGGGCTGGACGCTGGCGACGCTGGTCGGCGTGCCGCTGGGCCTGGCCATCGGCTCGAGCCGGCGCACCTGGCAGGCCGTCAACCCGATCGTGCAGGTGCTGCGGCCGGTGTCGCCGCTGGCGTGGTTCCCGATCCTGGCGTTCGCGCTGGGCGAGTCGGAGATCGCGGCGATCTGGACGGTGTTCGTGATCGCCCTGTGGCCGACGGTGCTCAACACCGCGGCCGGCGCCGCCGCCGTGCCCACCGACCAGCGGGACGTGGCCCGCGTGTTCCGCTTCGGCCGCCTCGCCTACCTGCGTCACGTGCTGTTCCCGCACGTGCTGCCGTACACGGTCACCGGCCTGCGCCTGTCGATGGGGATGGGCTGGATCGTGATCGTGGCCATCGAGATGCTCGGCGGCACGTCCGGCATCGGCCGCCAGATCTGGACCTGGTACAACGCGCTCAACCTCGACAAGGTCGCCGCCGGCATCGTGATCATCGGCGTGGTCGGGCTCGTGTTGGACCTGCTGTTGCTGCGGCTGGCCAAGGCCGTCGCCATCGAGGACGGAGCCCAGCCGTGAGCCTGGTCGTGGAAGGTGCGTGGAAGTCGTTCGCCCACGGGGGCAGCGCCCAGTCGGTGCTCCGGGGGATCGACCTGACCGTCGAGCCCGGTGAGTTCGTCTCGCTGATCGGCCACTCGGGCTGCGGGAAGTCGACGCTGGTGCGGGCGCTGGGTGGGCTGCTGCCGCTCGACGCGGGCTCGATCCGGCTCGACGGCAACCCGGTGACCCGGCCGGGGCCCGACCGGGCGATGGTGTTCCAGAACTACTCGCTGCTGCCCCGCCTGAGCCTGGTGGACAACGTGCGGGCCGCGGTCCGCTCGGCCCGGCCCGAGAAGACCCGGTCGGCCGCCGCCGACGCGGCCGAGCGCTACCTCACCGCCGTCGGGCTGTGGGAGGCGAAGGACAAGAAGCCGCACCAGGTGTCGGGCGGCATGCAGCAGCGGGCCGCCGTGGCCCGGGCGTTCGCGGTGGAGCCGCGGGTGCTGCTGGCCGACGAGCCGTTCGGGGCGCTCGACGCCCTCACCCGGGCCAAGTTGCAGTCGCAGCTCATCGAGCTGTGGACCAGCGAGTCCGACACGGAGATCGTGGTGATGGTCACCCACGGCATCGACGAGGCGATCCTGCTGTCGGACCGGATCGTGGTGATGGGCAACCCGCCCGGGCCGTCGATCGTGGAGGTGATCCCCGTCGAGCTGGCCCGCCCCCGGGACCGGGTGTCGGTGATCGACGACCCCCACTACCGCGAGGTGCAGGAGCGCCTCCTCCACCTCCTCACCTTCGAGGAGGCTGCCTAGTGGCGGCCGCGAGGACCCTGGTTCTGGCCGGCTACGGGATGGTCGGGCACCGCTTCCTGGAGGCCATGGTCGGGCGGGGCCAGCTCGGTCCCGACGGGCCGTGGCGGGCGGTGGTGGT
>DATHJB010000217.1 GCA_035316325.1 Acidimicrobiales bacterium | reverse complement strand
GGGATTCGTGCCGGCCGACGACATCGTCGAGCGCCCGGTGGAGCACCTCGGCATCGAGATCGGCGCCCACGCGCACGACCAGCGGGAAGTTGTAGGCGGCGAGGTCGTCCTCCAGCTGGTGCAGCAGCCACAGGCGGGCCTGGGCGGGCGACAGCGGCAGGACGTCGGGCCGGGCGCCGGCCATCAGCGGTGGACGGACCGGACCGCCGACCCGGTCGGCGAGGCGTTCCGCGAGCGCGGCCACCGTCGGGGCCTCGAACAGCTCCCGGATCGCCAGCTCGACACCCAGCGCCCGGCGTGCCCGGCTGACGACGCGGGTGGCCAGCAGGGAGTGACCGCCGAGGTCGAAGAAGTCGTCGTCAGGACCGACCCGGTCGAGGCTCAGCACCTCGGCGAACAGCTCGCACAACGTCGCCTCGACGGGGCCGGACGGCGGGCGTGACGGCCCGGTGGGCCCGGTGTCGGGCTGCGGCAGGGCGCGGCGGTCGAGCTTGCCGTTGACCGTGAGCGGCAGGCGGTCGAGCACGACGAACGCCGCCGGCACCATGTAGTCGGGCAGGCTCCGCTTCAGGTGCTCCCGCAGCGCGGGCACGAACGCGGTCCGGCGCCGGCTCGACGTGGGGTCGTTGGCCAGCGCCGCCAACCCGACGGTGCCGCCGGCGTCGTCCCACCGTGGGGCCAGCCCCGGCGACTCGACGTCGTAGGCGCCGAGCCGCCGACCGGGCACGACGACGCACGGCAGCCCCAGAGCGACGACGTCCTCCGGTTCGACGCCGTCGCGGCTGCCCAGCGCCGCCGCGGCAGCTGCCACGTCGCCCCGGCCACTCAGTTCGGTGGCCACGACCTCGCCCGAGGTCCGCGGATCGGGGATCCCCTCGACCAACCACGAGGACCCTGCCGGCAGCGACGACAACCGGTCGCGGAGGTCGTCGAGACCGCCGACGTCGACGCCCCAGGTCAGGACCGTCGACGGCGTACCAGCGGCGACAGGCGACCCGTCGGCCTTGCGCACCACCACGTCGTAGCGGTGCCGGGTCAGCTCGTTGTGGGCCCGCCCGGGCTTGCGCAGCACGGCGACCGAGACCACGTCATCGACCCACTCACGCAGCCGGGCGAACAGCGCCGGGGCGACCAGCAGCTCCTTCTCCAGGGACAGCGCCCGCTCGACCGCGGCCGCGACGTCGTCGGCACCCCGCTGCAGCGCGATCGCCGTCTGCAGGATCCGCTGGCTGCGCAGGTCGCGCACGTCACCGAGGAACAGTGCGCCGCCCGGCGCCAACTGCGCCAGCGCGGCCCGCACGACGTCGAGCAGGTGGTCGACGTGGGGGAAGTACTGCGCCACCGAGTTGAGCACCACCACGTCGAACCCGCCCGGCAGGCCCTCGGCCACGTGTGCGGGCTGGCAGCGCAGCTCGACCCGGTCGCCCCAGGGCTGCGCCCCCACGTCGGCCCGCAGCTGCTCCACGATCGACGGCGAGATGTCGGTGCCCCAGTAGGCGTCGGCCTCCGGCGCGATCCGACCCAGCAGGAGGCCCGAGCCGACGCCGATCTCCAGCACCCGCCGGGGTGCCAGGTCGAGGATGCGGGCCACGGTGCCGTCGCGCCACTCGCGCATCTCGGCGAGCGGGATGGGGCTGCCGTCGTAGCTGCTGTCCCAGCCGGAGAAGTCTTCGGCATCGATCGCGGTGCCGATCTCGCGGTACTCGGCGTCGTAGACCTCCCGCCATTCGTCGAGCTGCGCGACGGCCGCGTCGGCGCGGCCCTCGTCGCCGGCGGCCGGCACGACGTAGGCCACCAGCCGCTTGACCCCCGGCACCGCCGACTCGCCGGCCAGCACCGCGGCCGACGCCACCTCGGAATGGGCCAGCAGCGCCGAGGCCACCTCGCCCGGCTCCACGCGGTAGCCCCGGATCTTCACCTGGTCGTCGGTGCGGCCGAGGAACTCGAAGCTGCCGTCGGGCCGCTCCCGCACGAGGTCGCCGGTGCGGTACATCCGCTCGCCGGCAGCACCGAAGGGGTCGACGACGAAGCGCTCGGCGGTGAGGGCCGGGCGCCGCAGGTACCCCCGGGCCAGCCCGACGCCGGCGATGAACAGCTCGCCGGGCAGGCCGGCGGGCACCGGGCGGAGCGTCGGGTCGAGGACGTAGGCCCGGGTGTTCCAGATGGGCCAGCCGACGATCGGCGTGGCACTGTCGTCGGTGCCGCCGCCGAGCGTGTTGATCGTGTACTCGGTAGGGCCGTAGAGGTTGTAGCCGAGTACGCCGTCGGTGGCGTGCAGGCGCTCCCACACGGCGTCGGGCACCGCCTCGCCACCCAGCAGCACCAGCGGCGGGCGGTGGCCGTCGGGGCGGCCGTCGCGGGCATCGGCCAGCAGGCCCTGCTCGATCAGCTCCTGGGCGTAGGTCGGGGTGACGTTGACGACGTCGATCCGCGCCTCGTCGCAGTAGGCGACCAGGGCGTCGGCCTCGCGCCGCAACTGCTCGTCGGCGATGTGGACCTCGTGGCCCTCGACCAGCCACAGCAGCTCCTCCCACGACATGTCGAAGGAGAACGACACCGTGTGGGCGATGCGCAGCCGCCGGCCCGCGGCCCGGACGACCGGATCGAAGATGTGCTCGCGGTGGTTGAGCAGCATGTTGGTGAGCCCCCGGTAGGGCGTCACGACGCCCTTCGGCTCGCCGCTGGAGCCGGACGTGTAGATCACGTAGGCCGGGTGACCGAGGCGGTCGTGGCGCTCCGGGGCGAACGGCGCCCGCTCGGCCTCGGTCAGCGGGCCGGCGTCGAGCGCGCGGAGCCGGGCGGCGATGGCGGGGTCGTCGAGGAGGACGACCGTCGGGGGCGCCGGTGCGCCGTCGGTGAGCGGCCCGGCGGTGGCCGCGGTGGCCAGGACGCAGGCGGGCACTGTGTCGCGGAGCATGAGGGCCAGACGCTCGGCCGGGAGGTCGGGCTCCAACGGCAGGTAGGCGGCGCCCGTCCGCAGCACGGCGAACAGCGCCGCCACCATGTCGAGCGACCGGGGCAGCGCCAGACCCACCACTCGCTCGGGAGCGGCGCCATGGCGGAGCAGCAGGCGGGCCAGGCGGTTGACCCGGGCGTCGAGCTGCGCGTACGTCCAGGCCTGGTCGCCGGCGACCAGCGCCACCGCTTCGGGTGTCCGAGCCGCCTGGTCCTCCAGCAGCTCGGCGATCGTGACCGGGGGCAGCTCGTGGGCGGCCGACACCCAGGCCCGCTCCAGGGCCGCCCGCTCCTCGGGGGCGATCAGGTCGAGCGCCGCCACCGGGGTGGACGGATCGGCCGCGATCTGCGCCAGCGCTCGCACGTAGCGGGCGCGGATCAGCTCGACCAGGCCACCGCTCACCAGGTCGGGCCGGTACACCAGCAGCAGCCGCAGGCGAGGACCGGGCCGCACGACGAGCGTGACCGCGTAATGGGTGGCGTCGGTGGTGCCGAAGCCCTCGACGCGGTGCTCGGCGAGGAAGGCGTCGAGGTCGTCGCCCAGCTCGCCCTGCCCGTCGAAGTTCTGGAGCACGTAGAGCGTGTCGAACAGCTGACCCAAACCGACCTCGTGCTGGATGACGCCCAGGCCCAGGTGCTCGTGCGGCAACACGTCGGTGCGGTACGCCTGGGTGCGCCGGAGGACCTCGAGGGCGGGATCGGTGGGGCGGACCTGCACCCGCGCCGGCACGGTGTTGAGGAAGAGGCCGACGATCCCCTCCACGTCCGGCACCTCGGCCGGCCGACCCGACACCGTGAGGCCGAAGGTGACGTCGTCGCGGCCGACCAGGCCGCCGAGCACGATCCCCCAGGCGCCGCTGAGCACCGTGCTCAGGGTGAGGCCGTGACGGCGGGCGGTGGCCAGGACGGCGGCGCTCAGCTCCTCGTCGAGCTCCTCGACGCGGGTCTCAGGCAGCACCGGGGCGAGCGCGGTGCCGGCGGGCGCCAGCAGGGTCGGCTCGTCGAGGCCGGCGAGGGCGGTGCGCCAGGCGGCTCGGTCGGCCTCGTCGTCCTGCGCCGCCAGCCAGGCGAGGTAGTCGGCGTAGGAACCCTCGGCCTCGGTCTGGTCGGTCGGGTCGGCTGGCTCGGTCGTCTCGCCACTCTCGTAGAGGCGGAACAGCTCGCCGAACACCAGCTGACCCGACCAGCCGTCCCACAGCAGCAGGTGGCGCGAGACCATGATCCGGCAGCGCTCGGCACCCAGGAGGACGACGGTGACGTGCAGCAGCGGCGGCCGGGTGAGGTCGAACCGCCGCGACCGCTCCGTGGCCAGGAGGGCGTCGAGCCGGTCGGACTGGGCGGCGTCACCGGAGAGATCGATGACCGCGAAGGGCACCTCGTCGAGATCGAGGATCGCCTGCACCGGGCGGGGCAGGCCGTCGCCCATGAACGCGGCCCGCAGCGTGGGGGTGCGCCGGAGCAGCGTGGCGAACGCGGCGCGGAGGCGGTCGAGGTCGACCGCCCGGCCGAGGTCGAAGTGGTCGGTGACCGTGTAGACGTCGAGCGCCGCGGCGTCGAA
>DATHJB010000216.1 GCA_035316325.1 Acidimicrobiales bacterium | reverse complement strand
CGCCGGCGCCACCGTCCTTCCCCCACCTGCCGACGCCCCCGACCCGTCGGCCACACCCCCCTCCCCCGCGTCGCAGGGTGATGCTGCGCGCCCGGCACCGACCTCGACGGCGACACCAGCTCCAGCAGCCCCGGTCCCCACGGCCACAGCGCCTCCAGCCCCGACGCCACCGCCGGAGGCACCAGCGGCACCGGCGCCGAGCCCGACTGCGGCTGCGGCCACGGCCCCACCGCCCGAAGGGACCACGGCCCCCGCGCCGGAACCGGTCACCGCGCCACCGGTCGGGGCACCCGACACCGATTCCTCGCCAACCCCGCCGCAGTCGGACGACACCACTGCCTGGCCGCCGCCGAGTGCGTATGCCGCCCGGCACGACGTGCCGCCCGTCCCGCCGGCGAATGCCATGCCACGGCGGGTCGCGCCGGACCCGAACCCGATCGTCCTTCCCCCACCGGCACCGCTCCCGCCACCGGAGCCGCCCCCGAACCCGATCGTCCTTCCCCCGCCGGCACCGCTCCCGCCACCGGAGCCGCTTCCGACCCCGATCGTCCTTCCCCCGCCGGCACCGCTCCCCCCGCCGGCCGCCCCGACGCCACCGGCCGCCCCGGCGCCACCTGCGCCCGGCGGGCCGCCCACCGGTGAGTGGCCGACGCTGCCGCCCGCCCCCGTCCCCCCGCGCGAGGCCCCGCCGAGGCCGCGGCCCGAGGCGCCTGTGCACCCGGGCGTCGGGGAGACGACCGATCCGCTGGACGGTGTGCACACCATCGACTGGCCGGGTGGCCGGGTGGCGCGGCCGGTGGAGAAGGCCACCCCGGGCAGGAAGGGCATGCCGGGGTGGGTGCCGGTCGTCGTGATCGCCGTGCTCGTGGTCGTCGGGGCGGTCCTCGCTGCCCAGCTGCTCGGCGGGGGCGACGACGGCGGTGGGCCCAACGACGACGAGACCACAGGGGTCACGATCCCGGAGTCGATACCTCCCGCGGAGGTCGACCCCGAGCTGGCGCCGACCGACCTGGTGGCCGACGACTACGGCGACACCGTCGACCTGCACTGGACCGATCACTCCGACGGGCGGCTCACCTACGTCGTCGTGTACCGCACCCCCGGCGAGGACCAGGAGATCGTCGAGGTCGAAAGGGGCGCCAGCGACGTGACGATCCGCGGCCTCGACCCCGACAAGGGCTACTGCTTCCGGGTGCTGGGCGTCGGCCTGAACCAGGACGAGGAGATGGTCCGGGCCTTCGCCGACACCCGCGTCCGGGACTGCGAGCCCCAATCCACCTGACGCCGGGCCGCACACCCGCAACCCGACCGTGACGACCCCCGCCGATGCGCCATGATGGGGGCCTATGGCCAGGACAGGGTCATTCAGCGCGGCCATGCACAGGAGGATCGAGGCGGTCAAGGCCCGCTTCGGCGGCACGCGGGCCAGCTCGGCCGGGTTCGCCACCGTCGGCCTGGCGCTGATCTGCACGCTCGTGACCTCGGCGATCATGGTCGGCACCCCGGTGGAGGGCGGCATCGTCGACCTGCTCTCCGGCCGCTCGTGGCTCACCAGGTCCGACGAGGGCCTCGTGATGCTCGCCAACGGCTCGTCGGCCCGGATCGACGTGCTGTTCGAGGTGGAGGAGACCGCCGGCCACGACCTCGAGGTGGTGGAGGTCGACGGCCAGTCCCTGCTCATCGACCGCACGACCGGCGAGATCCGCAGCCTCGACGTCGCCAACCTGGAGGTCGGGCCGGCCCGGGCGCTGGGCGAGCCCGAAGGCCTCGACGTGGTCCCCGCCGGCGACAAGCTGGTGGTCGTCCACCGCAACGAGGGTGTGGTCGAGGTGCAGGACCCGCTGGCCGGCGACGTCCTGGCGCAGGCCGACGTGGGCAGCGACCTCACCCGGGCGGTCGTCGACGACGAGGACCAGATCTGGGTGGCCGACACCGATGCCGGCGTGGCTGTCCCCCTCCGTCTGACCGGCCGGCACCTCGACGTGGGCGACTCCGTGCGGGTCGGCGCCGGGCCGGACACGACGCTGGCGCTGCTCGACGGGAAGCCGGCGGTCGTGAGCGCTGCCCGCAAGGCGCTGGTGCGGATCGACGGCGGCCGCGCCCAGGAACCCGTGCGTCTGCCCTTCGAGGAGGGCGAGACCACCCAGGTCGCCCGGGTCACCAGCGGCGAGCTGACGTCGCTGTCGGTCAACGAGACCGGCGACCTGATCATCGTCCGGGACGACCGGGCCCGCCGGGTGCCGCTGGGCCGCACCGGCCACGACCTGGGCGAGCCCGTGGTGTTCGACGGCCGGGTGTTCGTGCCCGACTTCACCGTGGGCGAGGTGATCGTCCTCGACGCCGACGGCAAGCAGGCGGGCGCCGGCATCCGGGTCGGCGGCGCCAAGTCCGGGCGGTTCTCCGTCCGGGTGGAGGGCGGCCGCCTCTGGGTCGACGACCCCGACAGCGACGACGCCTTCGTCCTCGGCCCCAACGACGACAGCTTCCGCCGGGTCGACAAAGGTTCCCGCGACGTGCCCTCCAACAAGGACGAGGAGGCCGTGCTGGCCCCGCCGGCACCCCCGCCCCCTCCGCCGGCACCCACTCCCCCGGCCCCGGACGCCACCGGGCCGCCACCCCCGCAGCCCGGCACCGGCCCCGAGACCCCCGCCCCGCCGCCACCTCCTCCACCCGCGGAGCCCACCGCGCCGGGCGCCCCGCCCTCGGTGACGGGCACCGGCGGCGACCGCCAGGTCACGTTGGCCTGGGGTGCCGCGCCCCCGAACGGCGCACCCGTCGAGAGCTACGAGGTGGAGTGGGAGCCCACGGGCGGTGCCTCGGGCGGTGAGCCGGGCCTGCAGACGTTCCCCGGCACGCAGCTCCAGGCGACGTTCGACGGCCTCCGCAACGGGGCGACCTACGTGTTCACGGTCCGGGCGTCCAACGAGGTGGGCTTCGGCCCGGCGACGGCGTCGAACCCGGTCACGCCCGACGGCAACGTCCCCTCGGCGCCCGCGGGCGTCACCGCCACCGGTGGGCTCGACGGCACCATCGCCGTGGCCTGGGAGGCTGCCGACGCCAACGGCGCCAGCGCGATCGAGTCGTACACGGTCACCGCCGTCGACGGCACCGGCGGCAGCATCGCCGCGGCCACCGGCGTCACCGGCACGTCGGTGCAGGTCGACACGTCGTCCGGCCTGGCCCTCGGCGGCAACTACACCTTCACGGTCAGCGCCCTCAACGGCCGCGGCAACACCAGCGAGCAGTCGGCCCCGTCCGGCGCCCTGACCCTCGCCGCTCCGGCCGACGCACCGGGTTCGCCGGCGGCGGCCGAGGCCGACGGCAACCTCACGATCACGTGGACGGCGCCGGCGCTCAACGGCGGCACCCTGGTTCATTACGAGGTCACCGGCGACGCCGGCTCGCAGAACGTCGCCGGCACGACCGTGACCTTCCCCGGCCTGGAGAACGGCAGGACCTACAACGTCTCGATCCGGGCGATCACCACGGCCAACGGCCAGACCCTCACGCCCGGCGCCGAGTCGGTGGTCCCCGGCACTCCCGGCCGCCAGGCCACGGTGACGATGAACGCCACCGCGAGCGGCACCACGGTCACCTGGTCGCTGACGTTCGACGGCCACAACAGCGGCGCCGCGACCTGCGAGGTGTTGGCGAACGGGACGCCGATCTGGGGGCCGGGCGATTGCCAGTCGTTCAGCAACCGGACCCTCGCCGGTGCCTACTCCACCAACTACACCCTCGTGACCAGGGCCTCGAACCGCTTCGGCCCGGTCCAGTCCGCGCCCGTGACCGTGCGGACCGACCCTCCGCCGCCACCTCCGCGGGGCATCACCGTCGCTCGGGGGCGGGCGCGGCCGGCGGATGGCGAGTGCTCCCACTCGAGCTGCGCCTACCTGCGGGTGACGTTGAGCAACTACGCCCCCAACACCCGGGTGACGATCCAGTGCCACGAGTCGCAGTCGTCACCGTTCGCGAGCTACCAGGTGACGACCAACGCCAACGGCAACTCGACTTCCGAGATCTGCTTCTTCGGCTACCCCGGCCGCCAGATCTGGGCGTCGGCCGGCGGCCTCACCGCTGTCCGCTTCACCTGGTGACCCACCCCGAAAGTGCGTGGCTGGGGGCCCTATAGGCGCCGCCCGCCACGCAATTTCGGTCGGGCGCTACGAGCGGGCCAGCGCGCGCACGTCGAAGGCGTGGCGGGCGCGGGCTGTCGGGGAGCGACGGGCAACCAGGGCCGCGGCCAGCGCATCGGTCGAGCGCCAGGCCTGGACGGCGTCCTCGTCGGTGGCGCGGCCGCTGAAGAGGGCCCGGTTGGCCAGGCGAGCGACCGAGTCGAGCTCGTCGGCCAGCTCGGGGCCCAGCACCCGGCGGGTCGCCGCCACGTAGTCGCCCACCGTGTTGGCCTCCTCCAGCGGGAGGCCGCCGTCGCGCAGCTCCACCAGGCACTGCCGCCACGCCCCGATCACCCGGTCGGCCGCGGCCACCGCTCGACGCCGGGCCGCCCGTCGCCGCCGGCGCACCACGGCGATGGCGACCGCGACCAAGGCGACCAGCCCAGCCAGCACACCAACCGCCAGGACCACCGGGTCGAACCCACCCGCGGACTCCCCGGAAGCCGCCGAGTCCCGCGCCACCGTCGTGGTGGTCGTGGGCAGCGTCGCCGGGACCGGAGCCGTGGTGACCGGCGCTGCGGTGGTGTTGGGCGACGGCGTGACCGGCGGGGTGGAGGTCTCGGAGCGCGACTCCTCGTCGCCGCTGCCGGGCGTCGGGTCGAACGACACCCAGCCGAGCCGCCCGAAGCGCACCTCGACCCAGGCGTAGGCGTCCGAGGCGTGCACCCGGTGGACGTCGTCCGCGGCCTCGCCCGGCCGGAACCCCACCGCCACCCGGGCATCCATCCCCGAGGCCCGGGCCAGCAGGGCGAACGCCGTGGCGAACTGCTCGGACGTGCCGGCCGAGGGATCCTCACCCACCTGCAGCAGCTCGATGGTCCGGGCCAGCGTCGCTCCCGACGGGGCCTCGGCGCTGAAGGTGAAGTTGTCGCTGCGCAGGTACTGCTCGATCAGCTCGGCCTGGGCGCACTGCGACGTCGCCCCCCGGGTGATGCCGGTGGCGTAGGCCACGATCTCGCCGGTGAGCGCGGCGTCGTCGCCGGTGGGCGGCGGAGCGACCGGCAACCCCGCCGACGAGCAGTCCTCCGACACCCGGCCGGGGTCGGACGTCAGCCGGTAGCGCTGCCCCCGGGCCAGCCCATCGCCGGTGACCAGCATCGTCGACGAGGGGTCGACGTGGACCTCGGGCCCGTCGACCCCCGCGGGCCGCCCGGTGGTCGGCAGCCAGATGCCGTCGAGCTCGCCGACCGTCACGGTCCGCTCCACCGGCGGCCCCGACGCCCGGGTCGTGTCGGGGACGTCCGGCTCCGGCACCCGGCTGCCGGCCGCCACGTAGCGGGCCCGGCTCGACCACCCCGACGCCGGGTCGTAGCGGTCGAGCACGGCCAGGCGCCAGCGGTCGGCGGCCGGGCCGTCTGCGGTGAACAGCACGGGGTCCTCACGGTCGAGCGCCCAGCCGGCGAGCAGCGACAGCGGGTCGATCGTGACGACGTCGTCGAGCGGCGGTCGCTGGTCGGCCCGGGGGTCGTAGGGGTCGGCGCCGTCGAGGACCGGTCGCCCGGCGCCCACCAGCAGCCCGACAGCCGCGGCCACTCCCAGGAAGACGACCATCCCCGCGACCCGCCGAGGCAGCTGGGCGCCCATGCCCCCGCCGGCACCGGTCGCCGCCGGCTCGGTCGGGGTCGGCGGCGAGAGCACCCGCACGGTCGCCAGCCCCGCCACCAGCAGCGCCACTGCCCACCCGGCGCCACCGCCGCCCCCACCGAACGGCAGCGCCGCCCCGTAGGCCAGCAGCGGCGGCACGGCGGCGACGGCCGGCCAGCGCCGCAACCGCAGCGCCGACTCGGCCCCGACGAACCCGGCCAGCCACACCACGGCCGCCGGCAGGAGGATGCGGCCCTCGTCGGTCGGCACCGCCAGCGTGGTGCTGACGATGCGCGACCAGCCGTTGACCAGGCCGTCGACGATCCCGGCCGGCGACGGTTCCCGCCCCAGCCCGGCCAGCACCACGACGAGCACACCCAGCGACACCGCCCCGGTGAACGCCAGCGACCGCCGGGGGCTCCCCGCCGCCAACGTCACGCCCACCGCCACGACCGCCACCGGCACCAGCGGCGCCGCCCCCCGCCAGCCGAACACGACGTGCCACTGCGAGGCCGCGATCGCCGCCATGACGGCCACCAGCGCCACCCCGACCCGCCGCCGCTCGGGCGACACGACGAGGCTCGGCGCCACGCCCGACGTCATCGCGTCCGCTCCCCGAGTCGTCCGTGGTCGCCAGCCAGAGCTCGAGTCGTTTGCGGTCGGTCTCCGACCACGAACGACTCAGGCTCACCGGAGCGACCACAAGAGACTCGGCTCACCGGCTGACCGCCAGGTTCCAGGCCCGAGCGAAGGCCTCGCCGGACGTCGCCCGCAGCACCTTGCCCGCCAGCGGCGGGGGCACCGGGTGGTGGTCGGCGGCGGCACCCACCACGACGACCGACGAGCGGCGGTACTGGCGGGCGATGGCGCCCAGGGTGGTGAGGTCGGCGGAGGACGCCAGCCCGGTGACCGCCAGCAGCACGTCGTTGGCCCGGTCCAGTGTCATCGCCGCCAG
This sequence comes from Acidimicrobiales bacterium, assembly GCA_035316325.1. NCBI lineage: Bacteria > Bacillati > Actinomycetota > Acidimicrobiia > Acidimicrobiales > Acidimicrobiales bacterium. The sequence goes on along the minus strand of DATHJB010000216.1, from coordinate 105,816 downwards.
CCGCTCCGGCAGGTCCCGCTCGACGGACAGGTCGAGCCCGGCCAGGGCGTCGAGGATCGCCGTCGGCGTCCGACCCACCATCCCGGCCGCCGTGGCCTTCCCGCAGGTCGACACCAGCCGCGCCGCGTACCCCGCGTGCGCCGCCGCCACCGCCATCGACGCGGCCACCTCCATCGCCGCCTCGAACCCGTCCTCGCCGTCGTGCACGGACCGGCGGGTGTCGACGAGGATCGTCGTCTGGGCGATGCCGGTGTCGACGTTCTCGCGCACCAGCAGCTGGCCGGTGCGGGCGAACGACCGCCAGTGGACCAGCCGCAGGTCGTCGCCGGGCACGTACTCGCGCAGGGCGTGGAAGGTGACGCTGCCGTCGAACGCCTGGTCACCCATGTCGCCGTCGAGGCTCGGCGCCTGCCCGGCCCGCAGCGTGAGCACGTGCTGGCGGGGGTGCACCCATAGCCGGTGCACCTCGCCCGCCCGCTGCACCGTCCGCCACAGGGCCAGCGGGTCGGCCCGGGTGATCTCCACCGGCCCGACGTCGAACACGCCCCGCCGGTCGTTGGGCACCGCGTACGTGAGGTCCTTGTGGCCGTGGCCCTCCAGGCGCAGGACGGCGACCGGCTGCGGCTCCCCGTTCACCAGCTCGACCGCCAGCGCGGCCGGCGACGGCCCCCGGCGCCGGTTGTGGACCGACAGGTGGGCCCGCACCGGACTGTCACCGTCGTGGCCGTGCTGTCCCCGGGTCACCCGGTCGGGCGCCACCACCCGGTCGACGTCGAGGCCGTGGGACCGCAGCACCCACGCTGCACCCAGCACCACCGTCGCCACCCCGCCGGCGCCCAGCACCAGCAGCTGGTCGTAGCCGAGGAGCAGCCCGGCGACGTACGTGGCGACGCCGCCGGCCAGGAACGCCTGGCCCCGCCGTGTCAACACCTCAGCACGCCCGCACCCGCCCGCTCGAGCCGAGCCGTCAGGCCGAGGTCACCCGCGGCACGGGCACCGTGCGGACGACCTCACCCATGAGCTCCACCGGGGTGCGCCCGCTGAGCGCCGCCTCGGGACCCAAGACGATCCGGTGCGCCAGCACGGGCACGGCCAGGCGCTTCACGTCCTCCGGGAGCACGTAGTCGCGCTCCTCGGTGAGCGCCGCGGCCCGCGCCGCCCGCAGCAGCGCCACGCTGCCCCGGGGGCTCACCCCGAGCTGCACGGCGAACCCGTCGCGCCGCTCGGGCGAGGGCCGGGTGGCCGCGGCCAGGTCGACGATGTACTGCTTGACCGCCTCGTCGACGTGCACCCGCCCCGCCGCGGCGATCATCTCCCGCAGCTGGACGGTGGTCAGCACCGGCGACAGGGCGTCGACCGCGGTGCCGTCGTGGATCCCGCCGAGGATCTCCACCTCGGCGTCACGGGCCGGGTAGCCGACGTCGATCCGCATCAGGAACCGGTCGAGCTGGGCCTCCGGCAGCCGGTAGGTGCCGCCGATCTCCACCGGGTTCTGCGTGGCGATCACCAGGAACGGCCGCGGCACCGCGTAGGTGGCCCCGTTGTAGGTGACCCGGTGCTCCTCCATCACCTCGAGCAGCGCCGACTGGGTCTTCGGCGAAGCCCGGTTGATCTCGTCGGCCAGCACGATGTTGGCGAACACCGGGCCCTGCCGGAACACGAACTCCTTCGTCTCCAGGTCGACGACCTCGGAGCCGGTCACGTCGGACGGGAGCAGGTCGGGCGTGAACTGGATGCGCATCCAGGCACCGTCGACCGACGCCGCCAGCGCCCGGGCGATGGTGGTCTTGCCGGTGCCGGGCACGTCCTCGATCAGCACGTGGCCCTCGGCGAGCAGGCACGTCACCACCAGCCGCAGCACGTCGGTCTTGCCCCGCACCACCCGCTCGAGGTTGGCGATCAGGCGCTCGACATCGGCGGCGAAGCCGTTGGTGCGCGGCGCGGCGTAGCCCTGGTCGTCGTACCAGGGAGCCGGGGCGGGGGCGTCGGTGTAGCGCGGGTCGGTCACGGTCGCGGGCTCCTGCGATGGGTCGACCTCTGAACCTCAGGACGCTACCGCGCCCGGCCCACGGTGTCCGTGCGCGCCGGCCGGGTCATGGCGCCCTCAGGAGATGAAGTCGGTGATGGTGGCGGCGAGGGCGAGCGGGGTGTCGCCCTGGAGGCTGTGCCCGGCGTCGGGGAACGGGACGACCGTCGCGGGGGGGACGCGGCGGTGCAGCTCGGCGACGTCCTCGTCGCGGAGGACCGAGTCGGCGCGCAGGCCCCGGGCCAGCAGCACCGGCCCCGGCAGCGACTCCAGCGTCGACCAGAGGCTCTCGTAGAGCCGATCGTCCGGGCCGACGTCACGGGTGACCCGGCCGGCCAGGCCGCCGTTGCCCCGGGTGTGGCGCCACGCCCAGCTGCCGTCGGGCTGCTGGGCCGCGTTGTGGAGGATCCCCCGCCGCAGCGAGCTGACCGTCCGGTGGGGGTTGTGCTCCACCGTGCGGGCCAGCAGCTCGTCGAAGCTGGGGAAGCTGGGTGGGCCGGCGACGAAGTCGGCGATGTGCCGGCCGTGCTCCGCCTTGATCCCCGGCAGGATGTCGACCAGCAGCAACGCCGGCACCAGCTCGGGATCGAGCCCGGCCAGGGCGATCGACACGAGGCCGCCGAGCGACATCCCCACGACCGCCCGGAGCCGCGCACCGTCGGTGTCGCCCACCAGGCTCCGCAGCGCCGCGGCGACGTCGGCCGCCGCGCCCGGCGGCGTGCCGGCGCCCTCCTGGATGTCGGCGGAGTGGCCGTGGCCCGGCAGGTCGATCGCCACGATGCTCCGGTCGCCCAGCGCCAGGCACACCGTGTCCCACGTGTGGGCGTTCTGCGCCCCGCCGTGCAGGAGCACCAGCTCCGGCGGGCCGTCGCCCCACACGAGGGCGCTCAGCTCCCGGCCGTCGCCCACGTCGACCCACACCCGCTCGACGTGCGGCAGCCGGTCGAGCACCAGGCCCACCTCGGAGGCGTTCTCGTGGAGCATCCCGAACTCGTCGTACCCCACCCGGTCGACAGCGCTCATGCCGGCCACCCTACGGCCCCCGAATCCGGGCACGTGAGCCCGGCGCCCGTAGCGTGAGTGGGTGCGTCCCGTCACCGAGCAGACCGTCGTCATCACCGGTGCCACCAGCGGGCTGGGCCGGGAGCTGGCCGGGGCGCTGGCCCGCCTGGGCGCGAGGCTCGTCGTCCACGGTCGTGATCCCGGCAAGTTGGAGAGCCTGCGCAAGGAGTTGGCCGACGGCAACGGCGACGACGACGACCGTGTCGTCACCGTGCAGGCCGACCTCGCCGACCTGCGCCAGGTCGACCGCCTGGCCGACGAGCTGACCGACCGCCTCGACCGGATCGACGTCCTCGTCAGCAACGCCGGCGTCGGCTTCGGGCCCCCGGGCGCCGGCCGCGAGGTGAGCGCCCAGGGCGTCGAGCTGCGCTTCGCCGTCAACTACCTGGCGGGATACCACCTCACCCGCCGGCTGCTGCCCCGGCTCGTCGGCAGCGCCCCATCCCGGATCGTCAACGTGGCCTCCATCGGCCAGGCGGCGCTCGACTTCGACGACCTGCTCACCACCCGGGACTACGAGGGCATCGTCGCCTACCGCCGCAGCAAGCTCGCCCAGGTCATGTCGACGTTCGACCTGGCCGACGAGCTGGCCGACCAGGGCGTCGACGTCACCGTGAACGCCCTGCACCCGGCCACCTTCATGGACACCGCCATGGTCCGTGAGACCGGCGGGCGGCCGCTGAGCACGGTGGCCGAGGGCCTCGCCGCCACGCTGCGGCTGGTCACGTCGCCCGAGCTCGACCACGTCACCGGCCGCTTCTTCGACGGCACCCGCGACGCCCGCGCCCACGAGCAGGCCTACGACCCCACCGCCCGCGCCGAGCTCCGCCGCCGCACCGACGCCCTGGTCGCCACCGCCCTCGCCCCGTAGTGCCCGTGAGGGCGACGGCGGCGTTGACCGATCCTGCCCCGAGTCATCTGTAGTCGCCGATCCACGGTCGAGTCGTTCGTCGTCGGAGACCGATCACAGACGACTCGAGAGCATCCGAACGACCACGAACGACTCGGCCGGCACCCCTTGACACTCGCCGGCCAGCGCCTCAGGGGTGGACGAGCAGCAGCACCAGCGCGAAGTGGCAGGCGCTGGCGCCGACCACGAACGTGTGCCAGACCTCGTGGTAGCCGAACACCCGGGGGCTCGGGTCGGGACGCTTGCGGGCGAGCACCACCGCCCCGACGGTGTAGAGCAGGCCGCCCGCCACCAGCAGGGACAGCTCGGCCCGGGACAGGGCGTGCGCCAGCTGCGGAGCGGCGACGACCGCCAGCCAGCCGAGAACCAGGTACATGGCGAAGCCCACGCCGTGCCAACGCTCGAGGCGCAGCACGGTCACGAGCACGCCGGCGGCGGCGCCCGTCCAGGCCAGGGCCAGCAGCGTGATGCCCCAGGCGGGTCGCAGCGCCAGCAGGGTGATCGGCGTGTACGAGCCGGCGATGAACACGAAGATCATCGAGTGGTCGAGGTGCTTCATGATGCGCCGGGCCCGGTCGGACCAATCGCCGCGGTGGTAGGCGGCGCTCACCCCGAACAGCGCGGTGAGCGTCACGGCGAACAACGTGGCCGCCACCCGGGCCTCCACGCCGCGGGCCAGCCCGACCAGCGTCAGACCCGCCGGTAGCGACGCGAAGAACGCGATCTGGTGCAGCCACCCCCGCAGCTGCGGCTTGTCGACAAGGAGCCCGTCCATCCGGAAACCCTACGGCGCACCTGGCAGAATTGGAGGGCGGAACAGGCGGGAGGAGTGGGGCGTGCGTGAGGCGGAAGCGACGGAGTCGGGGCTGTTGGACGCGACGGCGGCAGCCCGGGGACGGGTGCGGGAGCTGGTCCGGACGGGCCGGTGGATGGAAGCGGAGCCCGACACCGAACGGCTCGCCGGCTACGTCCAGCGGCACGTGGCCACGGCGGCACCGGCCGGGGCCGAGGCGATCCAGGGCGACACCAGCGAGCTGCAGGCGGTGCGGTTCCTGCCGCTGGGGTCGCGGGTGCGCCGGGCCGTCGGGTACGTGGAGGTCACCACGCCGACCAGCGCCACCATGGGATCGGGCTTCCTGGTCAGCCCCCGGGTGTTCCTCACCAACGCCCACGTGATCGGGGATGCCGACACGGCGACGGGCGCGGTCGTGGCGTTCGACCGGGAGCTCGACGAGACCGGCCGGCCTCGCCCGGTGACCACCTACCTGCTGGCGCCCGAGGCGCTGGCCCTATTCTCCGACGACGACGCGCTCGACTACGCGCTGATCGCCGTCGGGGCCCGCACGTCGGGCGAGGCGATGCTGGCCGACCTGGGGTTCTGCCCCCTGTCGGACCGGCCGGACAAGCACGTGATCGGCATGCCCGTCAACATCGTGCAGCACCCCCGGGGCTGGCCGAAGATGGTCGCGGTCCGCAACAACTTCCTGGCCTTCCGCACCGACGCCACTCTGCTCTACGAGACCGACACCGACGAGGGCTCCTCGGGTTCGCCGGTGTTCAACGACGACTGGGAGGTCGTCGCCCTCCACCACTGGGGCCAGCCGCACCTCGACACCGACGACGACGAGGGCAAACCCTTCCCCGTCACCGTCAACGAGGGCATCCGCATCAGCGCCATCCACCGCGACCTGGCGGCCCGGCTCGACCGCGACGACCTGAGCCCGACGGCGCGCGAGCTGCTCACCGAGGTGCTGGGGGCGTCGGCGCTGTCGCTGGCCGGGGCGACCGGTGGTGTCCCCGTGCTGTCGGCCCCACGCCCCAAGGTCCTCAGCCGCGGCCCCGAGGCCGTGAAGGTCGACCAGGACTACACCAACCGCGAGGGCTACGACCCCGGCTTCATCGACGATCGCCAGGTGCCCCTGCCGGCCGTCGTCACCGACGCGCTCGCGGTCCAACTGGCCCCGCTGCGCGCCGACCTGCCCGACGCCGCCGGCGGCGAGCTGCGCTACGAGCACTTCAGCCTGAAGCTGAACAAGGCCACCCGCCTGGCGATCTTCACCGCCACCAACATCGACGGGCCCACCTACCTGGCCGTCGACCGGGCCACCGGCCAGGTGGGGTCCGAGGGCGACACCTGGTTCAAGGACAACCGGGTCAGCAACAGCTACTTCCTCGACCAGACCTTCTACTCGGAGTGGTCGCACCTGTTCGACCGCGGCCACCTCACCCGGCGCACCGACCCGACGTGGGGCACCGAGGCGGACGCCGAGCGGGCCAACGCCGACACGTTCCACTTCACCAACTGCTCGCCCCAGCACTTCCGGTTCAACCAGACCGCCCGCTACTGGCAGGGCATCGAGCGGTACGTGCTGGAGAACGGCGTGCTGGCCACCGGGCGTGACGAGCGGCTGTGCGTGTTCCAGGGCCCGCTGTTCGACGACACGATCGACCGCTGGGCCGACGACGTGCAGATCCCCTCGTCGTTCTGGAAGATCGTGGTGTGGGAGGGGGCGGCGGAGCTGCGGGCCGTCGGCATGGTGGTCGACCAGCTGGCGCTCCTCGACGAGACCCGCCGGTTCGTCGGCCTGCCCAAGGACCTCCCCGCGGTCGACGTGCAGCACTGGCGGGTGGCGATCCCCGTGATCGAGTCCCGCACCGGGCTCGACTTCGGCTCGGCGGTGCGCGACGCCGACACCATCGCCCGACCCGACCAGCCCGCGGTCGGCGCCGAGGCCGCCCACCGCATCACCACCTACGCCGACATCCAGCTGTGATTCACGGTGTGAGCGGTGGCGACTTCCACGTGTCCCAGTACGCGACCTCCCGGACGGGCCGCCGTTCGGCCTCGCCCCAGCGGCCGGTCGGGTAGCCGACGGGGATCATCGCCCAGGTGGTGACGTCGTCCGGGATGCCCAGGACGGCACGGACCTCGGCCTCCCGCTGGCGGTGCACGGTGGTCAGCGTCGTGCCGAGGCCGAGCGCCCGGGCGGCGAGGAACAGGTTCTGCACCGCCGGGAACACGGACGACTCCGCCTGGCCCGGCGAGCCCCCGGAGCACGGCAGGACGATCACCGGCGCCTCGCCCATGTGCTCGCCGAGGTGGTCGGCCGAGCGCAGCATCCGGGCGACGCGCGGGTCGTCCGCCCCTTTGGCGTAGAAGTCGTGGACCGGCTGCCAGCACACCCGGTAGATCTCCCCCAGGCGGCGGCGCTTCTCGGCGTCCCGCACCACCATCCAGCGGACGGGCTGGCTGTTGCCCCCGGACGCCGCCCTGGTGGCCGCCTCGACGATGGTGAGCACGTCGGCGTCGCTCACCGGCCTGTCCGCGTCGAGCCGCCGCATCGCCCGGGTCGTCGACATCGCTTCGAAGACATCCATCGGCTCATCCTTCCTCACGTCGGCGGCCTGGGCTTCTTCGGCCTGACCACCGTCGAACGCAATCCGTTTGCCGGGTGCGTCGCCGGGTAGCGGGGGAACCAGCCAACCAAGAGGACGTCAGCAGTGCGCGGTCAGGGCAAGCAGGTGGCGCCGTCCGGGACGAAGCCGGAACGAGACGAACCGATCGAGAGCGGGCGGGCCACCGACGACGACCCCGAGGCGGAGCCGCCCGACACCCGCCGCGGCCGGCGCTGGGGGATCCTCCGCCGCCGCGACGGCGTCGTCACCCTCGACGACGGCCGCCGCATCATCCGCCTCTGATCTCACCCCACCCCGGTGAGGGTGACGAGGGCGAGGGTGGCGAACACCACCGCGGCGATGCGACGGAGGCGGGACGCCGGGACGCGGGCCACGGCGGCCTGACCGAAGCGGGCGGCCAGGGCGGCGACCAGCCACAACGCCGCCAGCGCCCCCACGGCCACCGCGACCGGGGCACCTGTGCTGGCCGCCATCCCGGCGGTGGCGAGCTGCGTCAGGTCGCCCCACTCGGCGACGGCGATCACGCCGAAGCTGCCGGCGAAGGCACCCCACGCCGTGCGGGACGTCGAGCTCCCGGCGCCGGCCTCGTCGTCGTCGTCCTCCGACGCGTTGGCGCCACGCCACATCACGACCGCTCCCACGGCGAACAGCAGCGCCGTGGCGATGTCGACCAGCGTGCCCGGGAGCAGGCTGAGGAACTGCCCCGCCGTCACCGCCACGGTCACGTGCAGGGCGAACGCCAGCGCCGCGCCACCCCACACCGCCAGCGGCCGGCGATGGTGGGCCACCAGCACGACCGTGGCGATCATCGACTTGTCGGGGAGCTCGGCGGGGAAGACGGCGACGAACGCCTTGAGGATCGCTGCCAGGTCCATCGGGGTGTCTCTCTCGGTCGAGGCCCCGACCAGGAGAGGAACGCCTCCGGCCGGGACACGTCGTGTCCACGGCCGAAGGTCTCGCTCGCCTGCGTAAAGCAGACCCGGCCGACCGGGCAGCGTTGGCTGCCAGCGTGTCGATCGACCGGCGGAGAGCTACTCCCCTTCGACTCCGGCCAGGCTACCCGGCACCGTCCGGGCGCAGCAGATCCGCGGCGACGATGTGCGCCGCAGGCGCGGCCGGTCTGCCGATCCGGGCCACCGCAGCGGCCAACGTCGCCGGCACGGCCGTACGGGTGCTGGTGATCTGGAGCGCCGGGCGCGCCCTCCTGCAGACGGGCCAGCTCGTCGCCTCGTTCGCTCCGTGGCTCGCCGCGCCCGCCTGCGTCGCGGTCGCCGTCACTGCCGGTGTCCATTGCCATCGCCGCACCTGGCGACCCCGCGAACCGGACGCGGTCGGCGCCTGAACCGGCGATCGGGCGCGGTGGTACCCGGCGCCCCGCAATCGGCCACGGAGAGCGAAGGACGACCGCACGCAGCGGTCAGCGGTGACAGGGGTACCGCGCCCGTCCCACCCCCGGGTCGGGCGACCCGGGCATCGTCCCTGGTACGAGGCTTGTTCGGGCGCGGGGCGCTCGTGGGACCCGGACCGCCAAGGGTGTACCCATGCTCCACAACATCAAGCGAGTCACCGCCACCGCCCTCGCCGCCACCATCGTCGGGATCGGCAGCATCGCCGCCGCCGAGCTCACCAACTTCGCCGTCGCCCTCGGGCCCTGGTACCGCTGATCTCTCTCAGCCCTCTCAGCACTCAGTCAGCCCACCACCACCCCAGCAGCGCCAAGCGAACCGCCGGCAGCGACCCGCCGGCGGCTTCGCGCGCGCCCCGGCACCTCGACACCCGGCACCTCTCACGACGCCAGCGCAGCGGTCAGGAGGGCGCGATGCCCGGGCAGGACCAGCGGCGGAGCGTCGACGGCCTGGGGGCTGAGCTGGACGGTGGCCGCGTCGCGGATGCAGGCCAGCAGCTCCGGGACGTCGCCGGCGAAGCGACCCGCACCCGGCAGGACCGACTTCTGGACGTCGTGGAGGACAGCCAGCGCGGCCGGCGACACGACGAGGCCCACGGTGATGAGCAACGAGTGCGCGTGGGCCAGGTTGCGTCGCCAGCCGCGCCAGAACGTGAGCGTGTCGTCGTCGTCGTGGGAGCCCGCCGCCCAGTTGGCGGTGGCACGACGGAGGGTGGTGGCGAAGGCGCCGAGGTGGTGCCAGCGCACCATGTCGGCTTCCAGCTCCGCCCGGCCCCAGTCGAGGAGGCGCTCGTTGCGCCGCCCGGACCGGGAGGACTCGCTCAGCAGTTGGCGGAGGCCGATCTGCCAGCCGCTGATCCCGTAGGAGTCGAGGATGTCGACCATGCCGGGCAGCGGCACCCCGCACTCGGCGGCGAACGTCGGTCGTATGCCGACAGCCAGCACCCGCACCCGCGCCCCGACGACAGTAGGCATGGACATCACGTTGCGGGAGGCGAGTCCCACGGCCGTACCACCCGTCGGGTGCCCGGCACGGGACGAGGTCACCCCCCTGGGTTATAGTCAACCCCAGCTGGGTGCGTCGCTGGACCCATCCGGGTAGCGCTGACCCAAGGGAGGCGGTCGATTGCAGGGGCACGTCCAGCTCACGACGGAGGGTTCCGATGTCGTCGCCTGGCCCGGGGGAACGTGACCTGCTACTGAGGTCACAGCTGGTCGATGGTGTCCTCGCGGCACCGGGAGCCGTGCTGGTCGAGGCCGGCGGCGGCTTCGGGAAGAGCGTCCTCGCCGACCAGGTGATCGACGCCGCGGGCACCGGCTGCGTCCTGCGCCTGCCCCGACGCGAGCCGGTCGACGTCGGTGAGATCGAGGTGCTCGTCGACGACGCGCTGCGCGCCGGTGCCGCCGCGGTACCGGCGGAGTCGGCGCTGCTGGTGGTCGACGACGTGCAGACGCTGACCGACGACGCCGCCTGGTGGTTGGCCGACCGCGTGCGCGACCGCGACCTGCCCGCGGTGCGGCTGGTCGCCTGCGGCCGGACGGTCCCCCGTCCGCTGGCCGCCCTGGAGTTCGACGGCACCGCCACCCTGTTCCACACCGACGACCTGCGCCTGACCCCCGAGGAGTCGCGGGCCCTGGTGCACATGGAGCTCGACGAGGCCGACGCCGAGCGCCTGTGGTCGGCGCTGCACCACTTCTCCACCGGCTGGATCGCCCTGCTCATGCTGGTGCTGCGCCGGCTCTCCCGGGCCGCCGACCCGACGGGTACCGCGGCCGACCTCCTGCGCCATCCCGCCGTCATCGGCCAGCTCATCGACCACTACGCCAGCGAGCTCGACCCGGTCGACCGGGAGCTGTTCGTCCAGCTGGCCCACTTCCCGATGGTGAACGAGAGCGTCGCCGACGCCCTCGGTTCCCGCGGCCTGCTGCGCCGCCTGAGCCACGCCGGCATCCCCTTCGCGGTCGGTGTCGACGGCTGGTGGCGGCTGTCATCCACGGTGAAGGAGCACGTCGTCGCCCAGGCGCCGCTCGACCCCGAGCTGGCCAAGCGGGGGGCGCCGCTGCTGGTGGCCCAGGGCGCCGAGCTGGCGGCCGCCGGGCTGCTCGCCGACAGCGGCGACGACGAGGCCGCCGCGCTGCTGATCTCCCAGCTCCCCACCGGCCGGATCGACGCCATGGACCCCCGCGCCTTCATGCGCCTGGTCGGCCGGCTCGGCTCGGCGGCCGACGACGCGCCCCGGGTGCTGCTGCACCTGGCCCGCACCCACGGCAACGTCGGGCAGCTGGTCGAGGAGCGCGAGATGGTCGAGCGGGCGATGCTGGCCGTCGAGAAGAGCGACCTCCTCGACGAGCCCGACATCGCCGTCGAGGTCGAGGCCGAGTCGCTGTTCCTGCGGGCGCTGATCAACGACACCGCCGCCGAGCCCCGCATCGACGCCCTGCTCGGCGAGGCCCAGCGGGGCAGCCGCGGCCAGGCCCGGCTGCTCGAGGCGCTCAGCGTCCTCCTGTCCGAGCGGCCCGACGAGATGAGCCTGCGCCGGGCCGAGAACGCCATGCGCCAGGCGGCCATCACCTGGTATGAGCTGGGTGAACCCACCCGGGCGGCGTCGGTCCAGCGGGGCCTGGCGATGCGGGTGCTGTGGGCCCTCGGGAAGTTCGGGGTGGCCTCGGCGTTGCTGGAGAAGCTCGGCCTCACCAGCGAGACGTCCTACGACCGCATGCTCTGCCTGGTGTTCCGGGCCCGCTTCCTGGCGCTCGCCGGCGAGGGCGGGCGCGTCGACGCGGTGCTGCACGAGGCGCTGTCGCTGGCCGAGCTCCTCGACGTCGGCTGGGTCACCGGCTACACCGCCTGGACCCGCCTGCTCGTCGCCGCCAACGAGGACGACCCCGACCGGGTGCTGGAGCAGCTCACCCTGGCCGAGGCCAACCTGGGCCAGCTGGGCGACGACGCCGGCGGCCTCCTCTTCCTGTGCGAGGCCGCCGAGGCCTGCGCGGTGGTCGGCGCCGACGGGCAGGCCGACCGGCTGCTGGACATCGCCCGGGCCCGCCGCGACGAGGACCCCGTCGTCGTCACGCTCACGGAAGCCTGTCTCGACGGCCGCGACGGCGTGGCCGAGGCCGCAACCCGTCTCGGCGACCTGCTCGACGCGGGCACGGTGGCGCCGGGGATGCGCTGGAAGGTCGAGCTGCTGAAGGGCCACGCCGAACTGGCGGCCGGCAACGTGGGTGCCGCCGGCCGGTCCCTGCAGGAGGCGCTCGACCACGCCGCCCGGATCGGTCACCCCGAGCTGGCGGAACGGCGCGAGAGCCGGGTCCTCGACACGCTGCGCTCCGCCGTGGTCACCGATGCGATCGTCGGCAGCCCCAGCGTCGAGGGCGACGCCTACGAGGTCACGGTGCTCGGACGGTTCTCGGTGCTGCGTGGCGGCGAGGAGCTGGTCTGTCCCCCGGGACGGCCGACCGACCTGGTGAAGTACGTGGCGGTCGCCGGCGGCAGCGCCCAGGTCGAGCGGGTGGTCGAGGCGCTGTGGCCCGACGAGGAACCCGGCGTCGGGTTGCGTCGGCTGAAGAACGTGCTGTCGCGGAGCCGGGCGGCCTACGGGCCCCTGGTGGAGCGCGACGGTCGACTGCTGCGGTTCGCCGCGTGCGGCATCGACCTGAGCCGGCTCGAGCAGCGGGCCTACGAGGTGGCGGCGGGCCGCGGCGCCGAGCGCGTGGCCCGGGCCCGGGAAGCGCTGGCCTGCTACACGGGCCCGCTCCTGCCCGACGACCTCTACGACGACCTCATCTCCCAGCGACGCGAGTCCCTGCGACGCCGGGTGCTGGGACTGATCGACGTGGTGCTGGCCGCCGACCTGACGTCCGGCGACCTCGACTCCACCGTGGCGGTGCTCCAGACCGCCATGGAGCTCGACCAGTTCGACCAGGAGCGCCCGCTGCGGGTGGCCCGCGCGCTGATCGACGTCGGCCGCGACCTCGAAGCCCACAGCCTGGCCGCCCAGGTCGTCGGCGCCGCCGAGGAGCTGGGACTCCCGCCCGCCGTCGAGTGGCGCGAGCTCGCCGGCATCCGTGTCAGTCGCTGACCTGACCTGAGCCGCAGGGCCGTCGCCGCCTCCGGGCTGCGTGGTACCGCCGTGGTACCGGCGCGGGACAAGGTGAGGCGCCATGACGACGATCGACCTGCGCCAGGGGACGGCCGGCGGCGCGGTGCACGCTGTGGGCGGGGACGTGGGAGGGGCGGCCACTCCCCCGCCCCTTCACGTCGTACGCCTCCCCCACTGACGCAGACGAGGGGGCAGGTTCAGTGCACGTGCGGCGGCTCGAGGACATCAGACCGGGATTCGAACGGGACTCCGGACGCGATTCCGGACGGGATCCCGTGCGACTGTTCTGCTTCCCGTACGCGGGGGCCGGGGCGGCCACCTACCGGCACTGGCCCACGGTGCTCGAGGGTCGCTTCGACGTCCGGCCCGTCGAGCTGCCCGGTCGGGGCCGCCGCCTCCGGGAGATGCCGGTCGACGACCTCGACGAGCTGGTCATCGGCCTGGCCGACGAGCTGGCTCCCGAGATGGACGGCCCGCACCAGGTGTTCGGCTACGGGGTCGGCGCGCTGGTCGCCTTCGAGCTCGTGCGCCTCCGGCGCCGGCGGGACCTGCCGCTGCCCGACCGCCTCGCCGTGGGAGCCTCCGCGGCCCCGGCACGGCGCCGGAACCCGCGCCAGCTCCACCGGCTCCCCGACCGCGAGCTGGCCGAGCAGGTGAAGGGCTGGGGCGGGCTCCCTGCCGGTGTCGAGGCCGACCACCAGCTGCTGCGCCTCGCCATCCCGGCCCTCCGGTCCGACCTGCAGCTGGCCGAGACCTACCACTACCGGATCGAGAAGCCCCTGGCCTGCCCGGTCACCGCCTACGCCGGGGCACGCGACCCGATCGTCACCCCGGACGACGTGGCGGGGTGGGAGGCCGAGACGACGGGCCGCTTCTCGCTGCGCATCCTGCCGGGCAACCACCTCTTCCTGCGCCAGTCGACCGGTTCCCTCCTGGCTTCCCTGGTGTCCGGCGCGTAGCGAGCGGGGCCGCGGGCCGGCTGGTACCGCGGTGGTACGGCTCGCGGGGACGCTGGCGGGACCCGGGGCCGTCGGTCAGACCTGACGGCGACTGGGCGGTCCGCTTGCGGGCACGGTCCCGGCCACTGCTCTCGTAGTTCGGTGTGGACGCCACCTGGCGGCGGTCTCGCCACACCGGGCTGCGAGCCGTGGCAGGGGCGTCGGGCGGCTCTGCGAGGTCGCCCGGCGCCTCCGCCCTGTGGTCGCCCGGCCGCTCAGCCGGCCGCGGCGCGGTCGGCGGCGACGGCGTCGAGCTCGCCGTACTCCTCGCTGGTGTCGACCAGGTTCTCGAACTGGATGATGCCCAGCTCGGTGAACTTCTGGCGGAGCCAGCCGTCGCCGGCGTCGAGCAGCCCGAGCTTCTTGCAGTTCGGCACGATCTTGGAGAACAGCATCTCCTGGAAGGTCTGACCCACCGGATCGCCGTTCTCGTTCATGAACTTGACGACGGCCTGGGGATCGGCGCCGAGCTTCTCCCACACGTCCTGGGCGAAGAAGCGGTTGCGCAGGAGGCGGGCCGACTCGAAGGCGAACTCCTGCCGCAGCCGCAGCTCGCTCGCCGAGAGGCCGTCGTAGAACTCCTTCAGCGACAGGACCCCGAACGCCACGTGACGGGCCTCGTCGCTCATCACGTAGCGCAGCAGCTGCTTGAGCAGGGGCTCGTTCGTGAGCATGTGCATGAACCCGAACGCGGCCAGCGCCAGGCCCTCCACCATGATCTGCATGCCGAGGTAGGTGATGTCCCAGCGGCCGTCGCGGATGATGTCGTCGAGCAGCCCGCCGAGCTGGGGGCTGATCGGGTAGGCGCCACCCAGCTTCTCGTCGATGTAGCGGGAGAAGACCTCGACGTGGCGGGCCTCGTCGACCACCTGGGTGGCGGCGTAGTACTTGGCGTCGATCCACGGCACGGTCGCGGTGATGAGCCCGGTGCACACCAGCGCGCCCTGCTCGCCGTGGAGGAACTGCGACATGGTCCACTTCTGCATCTCGAGCGCGAAGCGGTCCCACTCCTTCTCGCCCCAGTGGGCCACCGGGGAGCCCTCGACGGCCTGAAGGTTCTGGAACCGCTGCGTGGCGATGCGCAGCTCGGGCCCGAGGCGCTCGAGGTCGACGTCGGTGTCCCACGGCAGGTCGGTGGTGGCGTTCCACTGCGACGTCTTGGCCTTCTCGTAGAGCTTCACCAGCGCCGTGCGGCTGCGCTCGTAGTCCCACGTCATGAGGACGTGGCTGTTCAGCTCCAGCTCGTGGATGACCTCGTCCAGATCGCTGCGGGCGATCACGATGTTGGTGGGGGCGTTGACGTCGCTCAATGGGTTCTCCTCGGCTCGGTCTCGCCGCAAAAATAACGAATATTCGTTAGTGGGTCTACCGCCCTGCCGCGGCCGACCAGCTGAGAAGCTCGCCCGCGCCCGCGGTCATCACGGTGCCGGGCATGACCCGGAGGTGCCACGGGGTGAGGCGGAGGCCGGCGAACGCGGGTGACAGCGGGCCGTCGGCCCAGACCGGGATGATCGCCGGGTCGTAGCCGACCGGCTCCGGCGCCTCGACGAACGTGCGCCAGACCTCCTCCCGCCCGGCGTCGTCGAGGATCCACTCGACGCCGCAGTCGGCCGTGCAGGTGTCCTGCTCGGGGTTCCAGTAGGTGAGGGTCACGAACGGGCTGTGCGCCAGGTGCGTCTGCTTCACCGGTGTCGGCCCGGTGGCGATGACGCCGACGAGCGACGTGCCGTCCCACGTCCAGAACGGGTGCAGCACCCGGCTCCGCGGCCGGCCGTCCTCCCCCACCGTCGCCGCCGAGGCCCACACGATCCGGTGGGCCATGGCGACGAAGGCGGGTGCGACGGTGGCGAGGTCGGTCATGCCCCGGATCTTGGCAGCGTTGAACGTGCGCGGGCGGGTCAGCCGCCCGCCCGCATCTGGGCGGCCGTCACGCCACGGGTCGCCTCGATGATGCGGATGGCGGCCCGGGACAGGGGCACGAGGCTCGTGCGGTCCACCTTGTCGAGGGTGTCGCTGGCGTCGAACAGGTAGTAGGGCGCGGTCAGGTAGTTCACGATCGGCACGCCCTCGTGGTGGTAGAAGCCGCCGTCGGTGGGCGGCTCGGCCCCGAAGGCGTCGGGCGCCAGGACCATGGAACGCCGCAGGTCCTCGGCGACGAAGGCGTCGTACACGGCCTGCTCCAACCGGGCGATGCGGCTGGTGAACCACCACCGCGGCACCGGCAGGCCGGTGGGGCCGACGCCGCCCGTCAACTTCTCGCCGAACTCCCGGGCGGCGTGCTCCAGGTGCAGCTCCAGCACCACCCGCTCCAGCTCCGGGCGGTGCGCCTCGATGTAGCCGTGCAGGCCGGCGCCGCCCGACATGTGCCCGCCGTGCAGCAGGAACACCATCCGGTGCGGGCGCTGCGACGGCGGCCGGGCCGCCCAGTAGGCGGCCTGGGCCAGCACCAGCGACATGCCGCTGCCGTCCTCCACCGCCGACGCCCACGGCCCGTCGCTGTGCGAGCCGACGATCACCATCTCCTCGTCGTTGCCGTCGGGCCCGCCCGGCAGCTCGCCGACCACGTTGTGCGACGTGACCGGCACGTTGGTCGAGTCGACCTCCAACCGCACCTTGGCCCCGCCCAACAGCGTCTGGGTCTTGAGCCAGGTGCCGGCGCTCCCCCGGATCCACACGCCCGGGATCGGACCGGTACCGCCCCAGTAGGGCACGTAGTACTGGTACGAGTCGCCGGGGTAGCCGGTCAGCGACCCGACGAACGCCTTCGCGCCCGCCGCCGCCGAGGGCTCCACCACCGACTGGAAGTCGAGCCCGAACGGCAGCGTGTGCAGCAGGAGCAGCGAGCCGTCGGGGTCGTGGGAGCGGCCCAGCGGCAGCGCCGACGGGGTGCCCAGCAGGAGCAGCAGGTTCGCCGGGATGCGCAGCATGACCTCGTCGTAGAGCGACGCCTTGCCGGCGACCAGCGACGGGAGCGCGGCGTTGTACAGCGCCAGGTCCGCCTCGAGGTGCTCGACCGGCGGCGAGAACGGCACCGGGAACGAGTCGAGCCGCACGGTGGCGGCGCCGGGCCGGATCACGTCGAGCGACCAGGTGCGGGGCTCCCAGCGGTCGACGGTGATCGGCTCCAGCCGCACGTTCTCCAGCCCGAGGTCGGTGAACCTCTGGGCGGCGAACTGCTCGGCCCACGCCGCGGCCGGGTAGCCGGGGCGCCGGATGCCCTGGGCGACGATCTGCTGGATCCACCCGTAGATCTGCGCCTCGCCCGGCAGGCCGGTGAAGACCGGCTCCGCGGCCGCCGCGGCCGACGCGGCCGAAGGCGGCAGCGCTCCGGCCGCTCGTGCGAGGCCGCCGCCTCCGAGCGCGAGGGCACCTGCCGCGGCACCTGTCTGCCCCAGGAACCGGCGCCGCGTCCAGCGACCCGGCGTGGTTTCTTCCGCCATCCACTCACCCCCAGTGGTTTGCGGGGGTGAGCATATATTGCGTCAGCGACGGGCGTAGCGGCCCGGTGTGGTGCCGACGTGACGGGTGAAGTGGCGGCTCAGGTGGGCCTGGTCGTGGAAGCCGGTGGCGACCGCCACGTGCGCCGCCGGGCGGCCGTCGAGGAGCTGGCGGCGGGCGGCGTCGATGCGACGCCCGACGACGTAGGCGTGCGGCGAGATGCTGTAGGCCGCGCCGAAGCTGCGCACGAGGTGGCCGGGGCTCGCTCCGAGGATGTCGCCGGCCGTCCGGAGGGTGAGCGTCTCGAAGGGGTGGGCGTCGAGCAGCTGGCGCAGCCGGTCGGCCAGGACGGGGTCGGGTGCCCGGGGCGCCGCGTCCGCGGCGCCTCCGCCGAGGTGGTCCAGGAGTCGCTCGGTCACCACCAGCAGCGCCGCCTCGCCGCCGAGGAAGTCGTCGCCGCCTGTGAGCCGCCGGTGCAGACGGTCGACGGTCCTCACCAGCGTCGGATCGCCGATCGTCGGGTGGTCCACCGCCGGGCCGACGAGCCCCTCGCCCAACAGCGACGTCTCCAGGTAGAGGACCCGCTTGCGGAACCCGTCGTGGTGCGCGGCCCGGCCGTCGTGGACGACGTGCGGCGGCAACACGGTCACGGTCCCGAGCGTCGACCCGTGCGGGTGCAGGTCCAGGTCGTAGCGGATGGCGCCCTGGTCGACGATCAGCACCGTCCAGGTGTCGTGCGTGTGGGGCGGGTAGCGGTGCGCCACGAACCGGGCGTGGAACACCTCGCGGACTCCGGGCAGCTCCGGCTGCCAGGCCCGCACCCGCTCGACCGACTCCGACCGCACGCGCGCACAACGTACAAGACACCCCCGCCGACCAGGCACTTCGCTGGGGGCATGACCGACGTGAAGATCGCAGTGGTGGTGCGCGACGACCTGGCGACATGGCAGAAGCTGAACGTGACGGCCTTCCTGGCCAGCGGCATGGGCACCTCCGCGCCCGAGCTGATCGGCCTCCCCTACGAGGACGCCTCGAGCGTGAAGTTCCACCCGCTGTTCGCCAGCCCGGTCGTCGTCCTCGCCGGCGACGCCGCCGCGCTCCGCCGGGCCTTCGACCGCGCCCTCGCCCGCGACCTCCAGGTCGCCGTCTACACCGACGACCTGTTCGCCACCGGCAACGACATCGACAACCGCGCCGCCGTCGCCGCCGTCCCCACCTCCGACCTCCCCCTCGCCGGCTTCGCCCTCGCCGGCGACGGCCGCACCGTCGACAAGGCCCTCGACAAACTCCGCCTCCACCCGTAGGGGACCCGGGCCCGAAACTTCGACATGGATGGCGCTATGGCGACCATTCCTGTCGAAGTTTCGGGTGTGTCCGGACCGGTCTGGCTGACGGGGGGTGGCGCACCTAGGGTGCAACAGATGGGCGAAGGGGTTCGAGTGTCGCCGTCGGTCGCCGAGGACGTGGTCTTCCGGGCGATACGCACCGGGAACGTCTTCGAGGAGGCCGTCGAGCGTGTCCTCCACGCCATCAAGCTGGGCGTGGTGACCGCCGGCGAGCGGCTCCCACCGGAGCGTGACCTGGCCGCTCGGCTGGGCGTCAGCCGCATGACCGTGCGGGAGGCCATCCGGGTGCTGGAGCAGAACGGCTACGTGGCGTCGCGCCGGGGCCGCAACGGCGGCACGTTCGTCACCTACCACGCCGCCGCCGCGCCCGACGGCGCCACCCGCGACGACGATGCCATCGGCCGCCGGATGCGGGAGCGGGCCAGCGAGGTGGAGGACGCCCTCACGCTCCGCAACGTGCTCGACGTCGGCGCCGCCGAGATCGCCGCCGCCCGGGAGCTCAGCGACGACGAGCGCCGCCACCTGCTCGACCGCCTGGAGGAGAGCGAGACCGTCGCTCCCGCCGCCTACCGCCAGATGGACTCCCGCCTGCACCTCGCGATCGCCGAGGTGACGGGAGCGCCGTCGCTGGCGGCCTCGGTGGCCGATGTCCGCATGCGGGTGAACGACCTGCTCGACGAGATCCCCCTGCTGGGCCCCAACATCGAGCACTCCAGCCAGCAGCACCGGCTGATCGTCGAGGCGATCCTGGCGGGAGACGTCGCCGCCGCCCGGGACGCCATGCAGGAGCACCTCGACGGCACCGCCGCGCTGCTCCGGGGGTTCCTCACGTAAGACCGGGGACAGCCCGGGCAAGAACCCCTGGCGCCAATGGACTGATCGTGATCCAATACCGGAGAGCGCTGGTCACACCCGGCGCCGAGGGGGTTGGGATGACGATCGACGACCAGGTCGACCCGGCTGACGCGGGCAGGGCCGCAGCCGCCGCCGCCGACGACGACACACGCCGCCTGCACGAGCTCGGCTACGCCCAGGAGCTCGACCGCTCGATGTCGGGTTTCTCCAACTTCGCGGTCTCGTTCACGATCATCTCGATCCTGTCCGGCTGCCTGACGCTGTACGGGTTCGGGATGAACACGGGCGGGCCCGCGATCATCGTGTGGGGCTGGCCGTTCGTCGGCCTCATGACCCTGTTCGTGGGCCTGGCCATGGCCGAGGTGTGCTCCAGCTACCCGACCGCCGGCGGCCTCTACTACTGGGCCGCCAAGCTGGCGCCGAGCAACCCGGGCGCCTGGTCGTGGTTCACCGGCTGGTTCAACTTCCTGGGCCAGGTGGCGGTCACCGCCGGCATCGACTTCGGCGCCGCGTTCTTCCTGAACGCCCTGCTCGACCTGCAGTTCGACTTCGCCGCCACGCCCGGCCACACGATCTTCCTGTTCGGCCTGATCCTGGTGGCCCACGGCCTGCTCAACACGTTCGGCGTGCGGCTCGTCGCCCGGCTGAACGACATCTCGGTGTGGTGGCACATCCTCGGCGTCGGGATCATCGTCGGCGCCCTGGTGATCCTGCCGGACAGCCACCAGTCGGCCGACTTCGTCTTCACCGAGTTCGTCAACAACACCGGCTGGAGCAACACCTTCTACGTCGGCATGCTCGGCCTGCTGCTGGCCCAGTACACGTTCACCGGCTACGACGCCTCGGCCCACATGACCGAGGAGACCAACAACGCCGCCACGGCCGGCCCCAGAGGGATCGTGATGTCGATCCTGGTGTCGCTGGGGGCCGGCTGGGTGCTGCTCATCGGGCTGACGTTCGCCATCCAGTCGTACGACGGCGCCCTGGCCAGCGAGACGGGCGTGCCGCCGGCCCAGATCTTCATCGACGCGACGAGCGAGACCACGGGCAAGCTGTTGCTCGTGATCGTCGTCGGTGCCCAGTTCTTCTGCGGGATGTCGTCGGTGACCGCGAACTCGCGGATGGTCTACGCCTTCGCCCGCGACGGCGCCCTGCCGGCGTCGAACACCTGGCACCGCCTCAACAAGCGCACCCGCACGCCGACGAACGCCATCTGGCTCGCCGCGGTGGGCGCCTTCCTGCTGGGACTCCCCTACCTGTGGAACACGACGGCGTACGCGGCGGTCACGTCGATCGCCGTGATCGGCCTGTACATCGCCTACGTGCTGCCGACGCTGCTGCGCCTCCTCCAGGGCGACCGCTTCCAGCCGGGGCCGTGGAACCTGGGCCGCTGGTCGAAGCCCATCGGCTGGGTGGCGGTGGCGTGGGTGGCGTTCATCTCGGTGCTGTTCATGCTCCCGCAGGTCAGCCCGGTCACCCGGACCAGCTTCAACTACACGCCGGTGGCGGTGCTGGTGGTGGTCGGCTTCGCCGGGATCTGGTGGCTGGTCTCGGCCAGGAACTGGTTCACCGGGCCCAAGGTGCAGGGGTCGGCCGAGGAGCTGGCCGCGATCGAAGCCGACCTGGAGTCGGTCTGATGCCTGAGCCCGGTGCCGAAGGCGCCAAGAGCGGGAAGCAATGCCCGAACCGGCGCTGACGCTGGAGCGGCTGCGGACGCTGGCCGACGAGGGCACGGTCGACACCGTGCTGGTCGCCATGACCGACATGCAGGGTCGCCTGCAGGGCAAGCGCTGCCACGTGCGGTACTTCCTCGACGAGGTGGTGCCGCACGCCGCCGAGGCCTGCAACTACCTGCTGGCGGTCGACGTCGACATGAACACGGTCGACGGGTACGCCATGTCGTCGTGGGAGCGGGGCTACGGCGACTTCGTGCTCCACCCCGACATGTCGACGCTGCGGCTGGTGCCGTGGCACGAGGGCACGGCGCTGGTGATGTGCGACGTCGAGTGGGAGGACGGCTCGCCCGTCGTCGCCTCGCCCCGGCAGGTGCTGCGGCGCCAGCTCGCCCGGCTCGCCGAGCGCGACCTCGTCGCCCTCGTGGGCACGGAGCTGGAGCTGATCGTGTTCCGCGACACGTTCGAGGCGGCGTGGTCCAAGGGCTACCGGGAGCTGGAGCCGGCCAACCAGTACAACGTGGACTACTCGCTGGCCGGCACCGCCCGCATCGAGGGGTTGCTGCGCCGGATCCGCAACGGGATGGCGGGCGCCGGGCTCTACGTGGAGTCGGCCAAGGGCGAGTGCAACCTGGGCCAGCACGAGATCGCCTTCCGCTTCACCGAGGCGTTGGCGACCTGCGACAACCACTCGATCTACAAGACCGGGGCGAAGGAGATCGCCGCCCAGGACGGCATGAGCCTCACGTTCATGGCCAAGTACGACGAGCGGGAGGGCAACTCCTGCCACATCCACCTGTCGCTGCGGTCGACCGACGGGACGCCCGTGCTCGCCGACTCGGGACACGGCTTCTCGCCGCTGATGGAGCACTTCCTGGCCGGGCAGCTCGCCTGCCTCCACGAGCTGACCCTGCTGTTCGCCCCCAACGTCAACTCGTACAAGCGCTACGTCGACGGCTCCTTCGCCCCGACCGCCATCGCCTGGGGACGGGACAACCGGACGTGCGCCCTGCGGGTGGTCGGCCACGGCGCCGAGAGCCTGCGGGTGGAGAACCGGGTGCCGGGCGGCGACGTGAACCCGTACCTGGCGGTGGCGGCGATGGTCGCCGCCGGGCTCCACGGCATCGACGAGGAGCTGCCCCTGGAGGCCGAGCACCTCGGCAACGCGTACACGTCCGACAAGCCGCGGGTGCCGTCGACGCTGCGGGACGCGGCGGAGGCGTTCGCCGGCAGCAAGGTCGCCGCCGCGGCGTTCGGCGACGACGTGGTGGAGCACTACCTCAACGCCGCCCGGGTCGAGCAGGCGGCCTTCGACGGGGCGGTCACCGACTGGGAGCGACGACGTGGATTCGAACGGCTCTGACGACGGTGCGCTGCCGCGCATCGGGTTGACCACCTACGTGGAGGACGCCCGCTGGGGCGTGTGGAACCGACCCGCGGTCGTGCTCCCCGAGTCCTATGTGACGGCGGTGGCGGCGGCCGGTGGGTTGCCGGTGCTGCTGCCGCCGGGAGCGACCGCCGGCCCGGCCGCCGCCCGCCGGGCGGTGGGTGCCATCGAGGGGCTGATCCTCACCGGCGGCGCGGATGTCGACCCCACCTGCTACGGCGCCGAACCCCACCCGGAGACCCAGGGCGCCCGCCCCGACCGCGACTGGTGGGAGACCGACCTGCTCGACGCGGCGCTGGCCGCCGACGTGCCGGTGCTCGCCATCTGCCGGGGCGTCCAGGTGCTCAACGTCGCCCGGGGCGGGTCGCTGCACCAGCACCTGCCCGACGTCGTCGGCCACGACGGCCACCGTCCGGCCCCGGCCGAGCTGGGCACCACCAACGTGCACGTCGAGCCGGGGACGCCGCTCGCCGCCATCCTCGGCGCCGACGTGAAGGTGCCCTGCTACCACCACCAGGCCATCGACCGCCTCGGCGACGGCATCGACGCCGTGGGCCGGGCCGAAGACGGCACGATCGAGGCGGTGGTGCTCCCCCACCACCGCTTCGCCCTCGGCGTCCAGTGGCACCCCGAGGACGGCGACGACCCGCGGCTGTTCGACGCCCTGGTCGCCGCGGCGACGAGGCCATGACGACGCTGGTCAACCCGGCCACCGAGGAGGTGGTCGGGGAGGTCGAGGCGACGTCGGTGGAGGCGGCCGACGAGGCGATCGCCCGGGCCCGCCTCGCGTCGCCCAGGTGGCGGGACGTGGCGCCCGGGGATCGGGCCCGGCTCCTGCGGCGGTTCGCCGACGCCGTCGACGCCGACGTCGAGCACCTGGCCCGGCTCGAGGTCGCGTGCTCCGGCCACACCGTCGGGAACGCCCGCTGGGAGGCCGGCAACGTCCGGGACGTCCTCCACTACTACGCCGCCGGGCCGGAGCGGCTGTTCGGCCGGCAGATCCCGGTGCCCGGCGGCATCGACGTGACGTTCCGGGAGCCGATCGGCGTCGTCGGCGTGATCGTCCCCTGGAACTTCCCGATGCCGATCGCCGCCTGGGGCCTCGCCCCCGCCCTGGCCGCCGGCAACACCGTGATCCTCAAGCCCGCCGAGCTGACGCCCCTCACCGCCCTGCGCCTCGCCGAGCTCGCCCACCAGGCCGGCATCCCCACCGACGTCCTCCAGGTGCTCCCGGGCCGGGGCTCCGTCGTCGGCCAGCGGCTGGTCGACCACCCCGACGTCGGCAAGATCGTGTTCACCGGCTCCACCGAGGTCGGCACCCGGCTGATGGCCGCCGCCGCGCCCCACGTCAAGCGCCTGACGCTGGAGCTCGGCGGCAAGAGCGCCAACGTCGTGTTCGCCGACGCCGACCTGGAGCGGGCGGCCGCGTCGGCCCCGATGGCGGTGTTCGACAACGCCGGCCAGGACTGCTGCGCCCGCTCCCGCATCCTCGTCGAGCGCTCGGCGTTCGACCGGTTCATGGAGCTGCTGGAGCCGGCGGTCCGGGCCGTGCGGGTGGGCGACCCCACCCAGCCCACCACCGAGATGGGACCTCTCATCTCGGCCGCCCACCGGGAGTCCGTCGCCGCCTTCGTCCCCGAGGGTGCTCCCGTCGCCTTCCGGGGCCACGCCCCCGACGGCCCCGGCTTCTGGTACCCGCCCACCGTCCTCGCCCCCGTGAAGCCCGACGACCCCGCCGTCGTGGAGGAGGTGTTCGGCCCGGTCGTCGCCGTGGTGCCCTTCGACGACGAGGCCGACGCCGTCCGCCTCGCCAACGACACCCCCTACGGCCTGTCGGGGTCGATCTGGACCGAGAACCTGGGCCGGGGCCTGCGGGTGGCCCGCGGCATCGAGAGCGGCAACCTCTCGGTGAACTCGCACTCCTCGGTGCGGTACTGGACGCCGTTCGGCGGCTACAAACGGTCGGGCCTCGGGCGGGAGCTCGGGCCCGACGCTCTCGACGGGTTCACCGAGGTCAAGAACGTCTTCATCGCCACCGACGAGTAGGGAGCCCCGTGAACCGCCTGCAGGACCGAGTTGTCGTGATCACGGGCGGAGGGGGCGGGATCGGCCTGGCGTCGGCGCGCCGGCTGGCGGCCGAGGGCGCCCGCATCGTGGTGGGCGACGTCGACACCGACGCCGGCAAGTTCGCGGCCGATGCCGTCGGCGGCCTGTTCGTCCCGGTCGACGTGACCGACGAGGACCAGGTCGCCCACCTCTTCCAGGTCGCCGCCGACACGTTCGGCCGCGTCGACGTCGCCTTCAACAACGCCGGCATCTCCCCGCCCGAGGACGACTCGGTGCTCACCACCGGCCTCGACGTGTGGCGCCGGGTGCAGGACGTGAACCTCACCTCGGTGTACCTGTGCTGCAAGCACGCCATCCCCCACATGCAGCGGCAGGGCCGGGGGTCGATCATCAACACGGCGTCGTTCGTGGCGGTGATGGGGGCGGCGACGTCGCAGGTCTCGTACACGGCGTCGAAGGGCGGAGTGCTGGCGCTGAGCCGGGAGCTGGGTGTGCAGTTCGCCCGGGAGGGCATCCGGGTGAACGCCCTGTGCCCCGGCCCGGTGAACACGCCGCTGCTGCAGGAGCTGTTCGCCAAGGACCCGGAGCGGGCCGCGCGCCGGCTGGTCCACATCCCGGTCGGGCGTTTCGCCGAGCCCGAGGAGATCGCCGGAGCCGTCGCGTTCCTGGCCAGCGACGACGCCTCGTTCGTCACGGCCTCCACGTTTCTGGTCGACGGCGGCATCTCCGGCGCCTACGTCACGCCCGAATAACCCGGCTTTCCCGGGACACCCGTTGCCCGACGGGGACGCTCAGCGTTTGCCTGTGGCGGAGCGGCCGCGTACGGTGGCTGGCGGTTGGGTCGGAGGGTTGAGGGCGTGACGGACAGGATCGAAGTTCTCCAAGACGTGCTGGTGCTCGGCGTGACCGTCGACGAGCGGGCGACCGTGGTCGTCGACGTGTACGGGAGCTCCGCCAACGCCTGCGGGGTGCTGCGGGTGCAGGTGCCCGACGCCGAGGAGCGGCGCGACGCCGTCGGCCTCGTGCGCCACTGGGGCGTGACGAACACCCCGCTGTCGCTGATCATCCAGGGCACGCGGGTGGCGCTGCAGAACGACCACGCGGTGTTCCAGGCGCAGCTGCAGCCGATGCTTCCCTGACCGGGGGGCGAGGGGCGTTCACCCTTCGCGGGTGGTTTCCTACTTAGAGTGACGGGTAGGCGACTGCCCATGACAGCCCATCTCGTCGCCATCGAGTGGAGCCAGGGCATCGAGGACGCGTGGTCGGACGTGGCCACGTTCGTCCCCAAGCTCATCGGTTTCCTCGCCATCCTGATCATCGGCTACTTCGTGGCCAGGATCGTCGCCCGCATCGCGCGGCGGCTGCTCGACCGGGCGGGCCTCGACCGGGTGGTCGAGCAGGGTGGCATGAAACAGGCCCTGTCGAACTCGTCGTACGACGCCGCCGGGCTGGTCTCCAAGGGCATCTACTACGTCCTGTTGCTGATCGTGCTGCAGATGGCGTTCGGCGTGTTCGGCGACAACGCGGTGAGCGACATGATCAGCAGCGTGATCGCCTACCTGCCCAAGGTGATCGTGGCCGTGGTGATCATGGTGGTGGCCGCGGCGATCGCCAACATGGCCCGCGACATGATCGGCAACTCGTTGGGCGGCCTCAGCTACGGGAAGCTGCTCGGCACGGTGGCGGCGGCGGGGATCGTGGTGGTGGGCGTGTTCGCCGCCCTCAGCCAGCTCGAGATCGCCCCGGCGATCATCAACAGCCTCTTCTACGCCATCTTGGCGGTGGTCGCCGGCTCGCTGATCGTCGCCCTCGGCGGCGGCGGCATCGGCCCGATGCGCCAGCGCTGGGAGAACGTCCTCACCCGCTACGACGAGGAGAAGCCCCGCCTGCAGCAGCACATGCAGGAGGCCCGGGAGCGCCGCGCCAGCGAGACCGGCATCGTCGAGGGTCAGGGCGAGGCGGACATGAGCCGTTCGCAGCAACGGACCCGGACCGAGTCCTACTGACTCCCTGAAGTCCGGGCACCCCGACGTCGGGTGGCCGGTGGTCGCGTGAGCGCCGCCGGCCACCCGATTTCGCGTCCCCGACCGGCGGCGGCCACCGGGGAGTAAGGCCGGCGTCATCCCGTGGTGCTCGGCTGGCGGGGTCAGTCGCCACGAGCTGGAGGAACAGGGATGAGGAACAGGGTCCTGGCGGGCGGGGTCGCGCTGGCGATCACCGCCGGAGCCGCAGGGGTGGGCGGCGCCGACGCGTCGGCCCGCGACGACCGGCCGACGCCCGCGGTGCAGCAGTCGGAGCTGGTCGGGCGGGCGGTGCTGCCGGCCGAGACGTACCGCCCCGGCAGCGCGCCGTCGGGCTACTTCACCGGCACGACGACGCCGATCGCGGCGCCGTACCCCGGTCAACCGGTGCAGGGCTTCTCGGGCGTGCACCGCAACCGTGACGGCTCCTACCTGGTGATGAGCGACAACGGCTTCGGCAACAAGGAGAACAGCCCGGACTTCGAGCTGCGCGTCCACCGCATCCGCCCCGACTTCGCCACCGGCCGCTTCACGCTGCTCGACGGCGGCTTCGGCCTCAGCGACCCCCACGGGAAGGTGCCGTGGCCGATCTGGCGCGACGGCGGCTGCGCGGCCGCGGCCACGCTCCCCGCCGGCTACACCTGCCCGACGCCCGACCGGGTGCTCACCGGCTGGGACTTCGACGTCGAGTCGATGCAGCTCGCCCCCGACGGCACCTACTGGTTCGGCGAGGAGTTCGGGCCCTTCCTGCTGCACACCGACAAGCAGGGCCGCCTGCTCGACGCGCCCGTCCCGACGCCGGGCGTGAAGTCGCCGTCGAACCCGACGCTGGCCCCCGGGGAGACTCCGAACCTGGCCAACTCGAAGGGCTACGAGGGGATGGCGATCTCGCCCGACGGCAGGACCCTGTACCCGCTGCTGGAGGGCGCGGTCGCCGAGGACACCGCCGACGGCCTGGGCGCCGACCTGCGCATCTACGAGGTGAGCCTGGGCCGGCGGAGCACCCGCTTCACCGGCGACTTCTGGCGCTACCGCCTGGAGCACCCGGCCAACGCCATCGGCGACTTCATCGCCGTGAACGACCACCAGTTCCTGGTGCTCGAGCGTGACAACGGCTCGGGCCCGACGGCCCGCTTCAAGGCGGTGTTCCTGATCGACCTCCGGGACCGCGACCACGACGGCTACGCCGACAAGGACCTGCTGGTGAACCTGATGGCGGTCCCCGACCCGCAGGGCATCGGCGGCTTCGGGCCGTTCTTCAGCTTCCCGTTCGTCACCATCGAGGACGTCGAGATCGTCGACCGGTCGACCATCGCCGTCCTCAACGACAACAACTTCCCCGGCTCCGGCGGCCGCTCGGCCACCGCGGCCGACGAGAACGAGCTGATCCTGATCCGCCTCGACCGCGCCCTCGACGTGGACCTCTGATCCCGTGGCGGGGGTGGGCTCAGCCCACCCCCGCCACCGCGGCCCGCACGTGGTCGGCGTGGGTGAACCACTCGTAGGTCGATGCCAGCCCGTCGGCGAGGTCGACGTGGTGGCGCCAGCCGATCCCGTGGATGCGGGAGACGTCGAGCACCTTGCGGGGCATCCCGTCGGGCCTGGTCGTGTCGAAGGTCAGCCGGGCGCCGGGGTGCACGATGTCGCGGAGCATGCCGGCGATCGTGGCGACGGTCTCGTCGACGCCGGTGCCCACGTTGATGAAGCCGGGCTCGTCGTAGTTGGCCATGAGGAACAGGCAGGCGTCGGCCAGGTCGTCGACGTGCATGAGCTCGCGCCGGGGCTCACCGGTGCCCCACACGGTGACCTCCGGGTCGCCGGCGAGCCGGGCCTCGTGGAACCGGCGCATCAGCATGGGCACGAGGTGGCCGTCGGTGGGGTGGAAGTTGTCGCCGGGCCCGTAGAGGTTGGTGGGCATGGCGGAGATGAAGTTGTCGCCGTGCTGGCGACGGTAGAGCTCGCACAGCTTGATCCCGGCGATCTTGGCGAGCGCGTAGCCCTCGTTGGTGGGCTCGAGCGGCCCGGTGAGCAGCTGGTCCTCCCGGATGGGCTGGGTGGCGGCCCGGGGGTAGATGCAGCTCGACCCGAGGTAGAGGAGCTTGTCGACGCCGAAGGTGTGCGCGGCGTGCACGACGGTGGCGTGGATCATCATGTTGTCGTAGAGGAAGTCGGCCGGGCGCTCGGAGTTGGCGCCGATGCCGCCGACCGTGCCGGCGACGAGGAACACGTACTGGGGGCGGTTGGCCCGGAACCAGTAGTTGACGGCGGCCTGGTCGCGGAGGTCGAGTTGGTCGCGGGTGGCGACCAGCAGGTTGCTGTAGCCCAGACGGCGGAGCTTGCGCAGCAGCGCCCCGCCGACGAGGCCGCCGTGGCCCGACACGAAGATGCGGGCGTCGAGAGGGATGCCCCCGCCCGCGGGCTCGGCGTCGGTGGTGAGGTCGGAGCGGGCCGCCGTGTAGCTCTGGCCGGTGGCGGCCATGCGCTGGCGCACGGCGGTCTTGAAGTCCTTGTTCCTGGTCACGGGTCTCCTCCGTCGTTCGCAGCGTCGATCCCCCAGCGAAGGGTGCTGCACGTTCGGGAAGGCTCGCGGTCGCCAGAAACGGCTTCGTCCACCGACCCGAGGATCTGCTCCCCTTCGCCTCGGGAGGTGACGACCCCTGCTGGGGCGGATCGTCGGAGGCTGGGCGGTGGGTCGACGCCGCTGTCAGCCTCCCGAGCATGGCCGGGGTTGTCAAGGAGGTCCGGGGTGCGACCCGCCGAGATGTGCCCCTGGGCGACCGTCCGAGTAGACGACGCAAGGCCATAGTGGGCGGATGGACCCGTTTCTCGCGGCGTTGGGGGCGATCGCCCAGGAGCTCGCGGTCGAGTTGGCGGTCGCCCTCACGGCTCGGCGCCGGCGGGGCCGGGGCGAGATCACCCACCGGCGGGCCGAGCGGGCGCTGGCCGGCACCGCGGAGCGCCTGTCGGTCGCCCTGCACGACGAGCTGGCGGGGATGCCCGAGCACGAGTGGCAGGCCGCCGTGCTGGCCACCCGGATCACGCTCAAGGCCGCCATGCCGATCGCCATCGACGACGTGCTGGCTGCCGACCTGGAGCCCGAGCTGCTGGCGGCCCAGGTGCGGCGGCAGGCCGCCCACCTCGCGCCGGAGGAGGGCCTCGGCGACGACGCCCGCAGCGCCTACCGCCGGATCCTGGCCGCCACCTGCGCCGAGATCGTGCGCGCCGTGGTGGCGCTGCCGGAGTTCTCGACGCAGGCCCAGGTGGCGGCGCTGCGCGACGTCCGGGAGGTGCGCCGCGCCGTCGAGGAGCTGGCGGGCGACCGCCGGGGTCGTGAGGGTCGGGACGATCGTGACGGTCGGGACGGCAGCGGCGACGACGGCGGGGCGGCGTTCGAGCGGCGCTACCTGGAGCACGTCGTCGCCAGCCTCGGGCGCATCGAGCTGTTCGGCGTCAGCCGGGGCCGGGCGCCGCGCACCCACTCGTTCGACCACGCCTACGTGCAGCTGGCCGTCGCCCGCACCGGCGGCCACACCGGGGCCGCCCCCGAGGAGGACGACGACGACCACGACCTGACCGGCGCCGGCGTCGACGTGCCCAGCGCCTTCCGCGACCAGCGCCGGGTGCTCCTGCGGGGCGGCGCCGGGGCCGGCAAGACCACGCTGCTGCGCTGGCTGGCGGTCGGCGCCGGCCGCGACACCCTGTTCGAGGGCACCGCCTGGGACCAGGCCGTGCCGTTCTTCGTCCCGCTGCGCCAGTTCGCCGAGGGCGGCTTCCCGAGCCCCGAGACACTGCTGGAGACCACCGCCAACGTCATCGCCGCGGAGATGCCGCCCGGCTGGGCCGTCGCCCGCTTCGCGGCCGGGCGGGCGCTGCTGCTGGTCGACGGCGTCGACGAGCTGGAGCCGGCCCGTCGCCTCGCCGCCCGCCAGTGGATCGACCAGATGCTCACGGCCTACCCCGGCATCCGGGTGGTGGTGTCGGCCCGGCCGTTCGCCATCCCCGAGGACTGGCTGACCGGGTCCGGCTTCGTCACCTACGACCTGCTGCCGCTCAGCCCCAAGGGCATCCGCGAGTTCCTCGCCGCCTGGCACAACGCCGCCCGGGCCGACCAGCCCGACGACCCCGACCTGCAGGCCTGGCTCGACGACTGCGAGTCGGGGCTCGCCCAGCAGCTCGCCACCCGCCGCGAGCTGCGTCGCCTCGCCGGCAGCCCCCTGCTGTGCGGGCTGCTCTGCGCGCTCTACCAGGACCGCAACATGCACCTGCCCCGCGACCGGAAGGGCCTCTACGACGCCGCGCTCGACCTGCTGCTGGTCCGCTGGGACGAGGACCGGGAGATCCGGCTGGCGGAGCTGCCGAGGCTGAGCAAGGAGGAGCAGCTCGTGCTGCTCCAGCGCTTCGCCTACTCGATGGTGCGGACCAACGCGGTGGTGGTGTCGCGGGAGGTCGCCGAGCAGCGGATCGCGGGGGCCATGCGCGGGCTGCGGGCTCACGATCTGGACGCCGGGCCGGTGCTGCAGCGCACCCTGGAGCGCACCGGGCTCCTGCGCGAGCCGAACCACGAGCAGGTGCAGTTCGTGCACCGCACGTTCCGCGACTACCTGGCCGCCAAGGAGGCGGTCGACTGCGGCGAGCTGGACCTGGTGGTGGAGCACGCCCACCTCGACCAGTGGCACGACGTGGTCGTCAACGCCGTCGCCCTCGCCCGGCCCCGGGAGCGCGACCAGCTGCTGCGCGAGCTGCTCGAGGGCAACAGCGCGGCGGCCACGGATGGCCGGATCGCCAACCGGCTCCGGCTGGTCGCGGCCGCCTGCCTGGAGCACGCCGATGTCCTCGCCTCCGACGAGGTGCGCCGCCGGGTCGAGGAGGCCGCGGCCCAGCTCATCCCACCGACCAGCCTCGACGAGGCCGACGTGCTCGCCCGTGCCGGGTCGTTCGTGCTCGACCTGCTGCCCGGTCCCTCGGGGTTGACGCCCGACCAGGCGGCGTGCGTCGTGCGCACTGCGGCGATGATCGGCGGCGAGGGCGTGCGCGAGAAGCTCACCGAGTTCGTCGGCATCGGCGAGTCGCGGGTGATCGACGAGCTGCTGCGGGCCTGGCGCCGCTCCGACGACCCGGACGGCTACGCCCGCTCGGTACTGGCCGAGGTCGACTTCGGCGACCGCAAGCTGGAGGTGCGGGGTTGGCACCGGGTCCGCTGCCTCCCCCACCTCGAGCGGCTGACCAGCGTGGCCTGCTACGGCGACTTCGCGCCGCTCGACGCCGTCGCCGCCGTGCCCCACCTGCGCCGCCTGGAGCTGGTGCAGAACGAGATGGTGCGCGACCTGTCGCCGCTGGCCGGGTGTCCGACGCTGCGGGTCCTCCACCTCACGGCCGGGTGCCAGTTCCTGCGCGACCTGTCGCCCCTGGCCGACACCACCGTGGAGGAGCTCGGCCTCCACCTGATCCACGCCGACCTGGGGACGCTGCGCAGCTCCCGGCTGCGGCGCCTCCTGGTGCGCGACCAGCGGCTCGCCGGTGGGCTCCACCCGCTGCCGGCGGAGCTGCCGCTGGAGGAGCTGGTGCTCGACAACCTGCGCAGCAGCCGCAACCTGGTCGGCATCGAGCGCTGGCCGACGCTCCGCGACGTCACCGTCCGCGGCGTGCCCGGTCCGGAGGAGGTGTCGTCCCTGGCGGGGCTCCCCGCCCTCCGTACGCTGACCGTGGTCGACCCCGAACCCGGCGCCGACCTCGACGCCCTCCGCAGAAACCTCCCCGAGGTGTCGATCTCGGAGGGCCGCCGTTCGTAAAGGGGGCGAAAGGAGAACCGATGACCCACTACCTGCTCTCCCTCCACCACGGCGACGTGACCGACGAGGCGCAGCTGCCCCCCGGCGTCGACCTCGACCGGATCGGCAAGAACGTCGATGCGTTCCACACCGAGCTCATGTCGTCCGGGGCCGGCGTGTTCGCCGGCGGGCTGCACCCGTCCACCACGGCGACCGTCGTGCAGGAGACGGACGGACAGGTGCTGACCACCGACGGGCCCTACCTGGAGACCAAGGAGCACCTCGGCGGCTTCAGCATCGTCACCGTCGACGACCTCGACGCCGCGCTGGAGTGGGGCGCCAAGCTCTCGGCGGCGACCGGGCTGCCGGTGGAGGTGCGCCCCTTCCACGACGGGTCCGGCTGATCCCACGTGGGCGAGACCGCCGAGGTCGAGCCCCAGGTCGCCGAGGCCTTCCGGCTCGCCTCGGGCAATGCGGTAGCGACACTGGCCCGCCTCTTCGGTGACCTCGACGTCGCCGAGGAGGCGGTCCAGGACGCCTTCCTCGTGGCGGTGGAGCGCTGGCCGGTGGCAGGGATCCCGCCCAACCCGGGCGGGTGGATCGTCACGACCGCTCGCCGGAAGGCGATCGACCGGCTGCGACGCGAGTCGTCCCGCCACGACCGCCAGGTGCTGGCCGCGCTCCCCGACCTGCGGCCCGACGAGGAGGACGACACCGTGGCCGACGACCGCCTGCGGCTGATCTTCACCTGCTGCCACCCGTCGCTGGCGCCGTCGGCGCAGGTGGCGCTCACGCTCCGGCTGCTCGGCGGCCTGCAGACAGCCGAGATCGCCCGGGCGTTCCTGGTGCCGGAGGCGACGATGGCACAGCGGCTGGTGCGGGCGAAACGCAAGATCCGGGCCGCCAACATCCGTTACGGGGTGCCCCGCGACGCCGACCTGCCCGGCCGCCTGCCGCCCGTCCTCGCCGTCGTCTACCTGGTGTTCAACGCCGGCTACACGGCGGCGGAGAGCCAGGAGCTGGTGCGCACCGACCTGTGCGACGAGGCCATCCGACTGGCGCGCCTCCTGGTGGAGCTGATGCCCGCCGAGTCGGAGGCGCTGGGGCTGCTGGCTCTGCTGCTGCTCACCGAGTCGCGCCGGGCTGCCCGCACCGCCCCTGACGGCTCGCTGGTCCTCCTGCGTGACCAGGACCGTCGCCGCTGGAACCGGGCCCTGATCGCCGAGGGCCAGGCGCTGGTCCGCACCTGCCTGCGCCGCGACCGGCCCGGCCCCTACCAGCTGCAGGCGGCGATAAACGCCGCCCACAGCGACACCCCGAGCGCCGCCGCCACCGACTGGGTGCAGGTCCTCGCCCTCTACGACCAGCTGTTGGCACTGACGCCGACGCCGGTCGTCGCCCTCAACCGGGCCGTGGCGCTGGCCGAGGTTCAGGGCCCCGCCGCGGCGTTGGAGCTCGTCGACCCCCTCGACCTGCCCGACTACCACCTCTTCCACGCCACCCGCGCCGACCTCCTCCGCCGCCTCGGCCGCACCCCGGAAGCCATCGCCGCCTACGACAAGGCCCTCTCCCTCACCACCAACACCCCCGAACGCCACTTCCTCCACTCCCGCCGCCAGGAGCTCCTGACCGAAATCTCGACAGAGCTGGCGCCATAGCGACCATCCCTGTCGAGGTTTCGGGTCGGGGGGGTGCTAGCGACGGCGGTCGAGGCGGAGGATCGCGGTGCGGCCTGGGGGGCGGGGGGTGAAGGCCGTGGCGGGGAGGGTGGTGGGGCGGTGGGCGGTGAAGTGGCGGGACCAGCGGCGGGAGTCGGTGCCGCGGCCGGACGACCAGCGGGCCGCCACGTGGGCGGGCACCACGAGGTCGCCCCGGAGCAGCTGGCTGCGGGGCGCGAGGAGGTGGCGCAGGAGCGTCGTCGTGATGGCGAACGGCGGGTTGGCGACCACCCGGAACGGGCGGCCGGGCAGGCGCAGGTCGGCGGCGTCGATCTGGAGGACCCGCACGGGGTCGTCGGCGAAGCGCTCCCGCAGGAGGCTCGCCCGTCGAGGGTGGAGCTCGACCGCCAACACCCGGGCCCCGGCGGCCACCAGCGGAGCCGTCAGCGCACCGGTACCGGCGCCGATGTCGACGACGAGGTCGCCGGGCCGGACGTCAGCCGAAGCGACGAGTCGCCGCGCCCAGACGTCGGTGAGCTGGTGCCACCCCCAGTGCGTCCGCTGTCCCTCGGACACGGCGCACCATCACGAAGATCATCGGCATAGGTCCCAGCGTCGGCGGCCCGGGGTCGCCGCCGCAACCGAATAACCCGACGAGCAATCGAAATTGCGTCCGAAAACCCTCATGGAGCGGGCTGATCGACGCAATTTCCTTAAAAAGTCATAGCCCCCTTTCGAAGTAGAGCTGGGCGTAGGGGTCGTCGTTGAAGGGGTCGACCTCCTCGTAGCCGGCCGAGCGGTACATCGCGATCGCCTCGGCGAGCACGCCGTTGGTGTCGAGCCGCACCCGCCGGCAGCCCGCCGCCTGGGCCCGGTCCTCCAGCTCGGTGAGCAGCCGGCGCCCGACCCCCAGGCCGCGGGCCGACGGGTCGACCCACATGCGCTTGATCTCCCCCAGCCCGGCGCCGGGCGTGCGCAGGGCCCCGCAGCCGACGGGCTCGCCCCGCAGGTGGGCCAGCAGGAAGACGCCGGTCGGGGGCCGGATGTCGTCGAGGGCGACGGCGACGCTCTGCTCCAGGTCGAAGCCGCCGTCGAAGCGCCGGTCGAGCTCGGCGTAGTACTCCCGCAGGCAGTGGCGGGCGTCGCGGTGCGCCGGGTCGACGGGCGCCACCTCCACCAGCGCCGCGGTGAGCAGGCGCTCCACCTCGCCCATCGCCGCCACCAGCCGCTCCTGCTGCGACGGAGTCAGGGGGGCCACCAGCGACCGGGCCAGGGCGTCGCTGCGGTCGTCGAGCACCGCCCGTTCCTTCGCTCCGGTCCTGGTGAGCCGGGCGGTCCGCACCCGCTTGTCGTCGTCGGCGCGGTCGACGGTGACCAGCCCGTCGGCCTCGAGCGACCGGAGCAGCCGGCTGAGGTAGCCGGAGTCGAGGTCGAGGAGGGAGCGTAGGCGGCGGACGTCGCAGCCGCGGTCGCCGTGCTCGCCGATCTGCCACAGCACCCGGGCCTCGCCGAGCGGCCGGTCGCGGGCGAGGTAGCGGTCGTTGAGGGCCCCGACCCGCTGCGTCACCGCCCGGTTGAACCGCCGCACCTGACCCACCAGAGCGTCGTCCTCGTGCATCCTCTGACTTTAGTCAGATGAATGTTCCACCGCTGCGCACTCTGCGCGGTCTACGATCCCAGGTCACAGGCATGCTGCGGGAGCGCTGGGGGCAGAGAGTGGTCGACGCCAATCGACTGGGAGAGAGCTGGGCGCGGGTG
The DNA here is from genome assembly GCA_035316325.1 of Acidimicrobiales bacterium. Classification (NCBI taxonomy): domain Bacteria; kingdom Bacillati; phylum Actinomycetota; class Acidimicrobiia; order Acidimicrobiales; species Acidimicrobiales bacterium. Next base: position 69,924 of record DATHJB010000216.1, on the reverse strand, counting down.
GCGGCCCACGGCGACCAGGTGCCGCTGCGCTTCTACGCCCGGCTGTTCGTGGCGCACCCCGAGATGCGCGACTTCTTCCCGCTGTCGATGGCGGCCCAGCGCGACCGGCTGGTCACCGCGCTCGGCCACGTCGTCTCCCAGGTGGGCGACCTCGGGACGCTCACGCCGTTCCTGCTCCAGCTGGGCCGCGAGCACCGCAAGTTCGGCACCGCGCCCGAGCACTACGGCGCCGTCGGCGAAGCCCTGCTCGCCACGCTGGCCGACTTCCTCGACGACGCCTGGACCGCCGAGCTCGCCGGCGACTGGGCGCAGGCCTACCGCCTGGTCGCCGAGCTGATGATCGACGCCGCCGAGCAGGCCGCCGTGCACAGCCCGCCGTGGTGGGACGCCGAGGTCGTCCTCCACGAGCGGCGCACGTTCGACATCGCCGTGCTGGTCATCCGACCCAGCCCGGCCTACGACTGGGTGCCGGGGCAGTCGCTGGCGATCGAGTCGGCGCTGCAGCCCCGGATGTGGCGCTTCTACTCCCCCGCCAACGCCCCCCGGGCCGACGGCACGATCGAGCTGCACGTGCGGCGGGCGCCGGGCGGGCCCGTCTCGGGCGTGCTGGTGGACCAGACCCAGAAGGGCGACCTGCTGCGGCTGGGGGCACCCGTCGGCCGCGACCTCACCCTGCGGTCCGACGGGCGCGACGTCCTCCTCCTCGCCGGCGGCACCGGCCTGGCGCCGCTGAAGGCGCTGGTCGACCACGTCGCGACCGGCGCGGTCAGCCGGCGGGTGCGGCTGTTCGCCGGCGCCCGCACCGTCCGCGAGCTCTACGACCTCGACTCGCTGCGAGATCTGGCCGCGCGCCACGACTGGCTGACCGTGGTCCCCACGGTCGCCGACGACACCTACCACCACCACGAGAGCGGGACCGTCGCCGACGTCGCCCTGCGCCTCGTCCCCGACCCGGCCGACCACGACGTCTACGTGTGCGGGAACCGCGAGATGGTCACCGCCAGCCGGGACCGACTGCGCGCCGCGGGCTGCCCACCCGAGCGCGTGCACCACGAGAGCTTCATCGGCCTCGTGGAGGAGATCACCGGCGGACCCCCCTTGGAGACCGAGCCATGACCCCCATCGAACCCGCCGGCGAGCGCCTCCCGCCCCGCCGCATGTCCCCCGAAGCGGTGCGCAACGCCACCTTCAACCGCACCATGCTGGGGCGGCGGGGGGTCAGCGAGGACGAGGTGCAGGGCTTCGCCCACCGCGTGGCCGACGAGCTGGCCGCCCGGGAGGCCGACAACACCCGGCTGGTCGACGAGAACCGCCGCCTCAAGCAGGCCATGCGCGACTGGCAGGCCCAGCGGCTCCACGAGCCCGTCGTCGAGCGCCATCGGGTCGACGCCGATGCCGCCGCCCTGCTGGCCCAGGCGCAGCAGCACGTCGACGCCCAGCTGGCGCAGGCCGAGCTGTACTGCCGCCAGCGGGAGGAGGAGGCGGTGCGGCGCTACGACGACATCGTGCGGCAGGCCCGGGAGCAGGCCGCCGCCGACGCCGAGCGCGTGGCCCACGAGTACCGGGCGTCGGCGGGCCCCTCCTACAGCAGCGACAAGGAGCGCATCCAGCGCCAGCGGGTGTACCTCGGGGCGATGCTCAAGGCGCTCGACGCCGTCGGCGAGCACCTCCAGGCGACGCGGGCGGCGTTCTCGGTCGAGGTGTCCAACCTCGACGACTGGCTCGAACAACCCGACGACCTCTCCTCCCTCGAAGCCCCTCTCGCCCCCTTGGCCGAGGACGACGACTAGCGGGTCGTCCTGGGGCCGGGCCTACTCCTGCCGGACCCGGGAGAGCGCGGGATCGGTCGCGTCGGCGGTGACCCGTTCGAGCGCAGCGGCGTCGCCGTCGAGGGTGCCGTGCCAGAAGTCGAGCACCGTGCGGGTCACGAGCTCGTCGTGGGGCGAGTCGGCGTCGGTGAACGCGGGCACGTGGGTGGCGCCCAGAAGGGTGACGAACCACTTCGGGGACACCGCCTGCTCGTAGGCATCCAGGTCCCAGTCGAGCGCGACGTCGTCCTCGTCACCGTGCATCACCAGCAGCGGGAGCCCCGAGTCGAGCTCGAGCTCGCCTCCCGGCATCGGCATGGTCAAGCCGGCGAAGATCACCGTGGAGTCGATGCGTTCGTCACGCCTCGCGGAGTCGAACGAGACCGCCCAGGTGGTCGCACCGCCGAGGCTGTGGCCCACGACGCCGATGGCCCCGGGGTCCACGACGCCGTGGAGCGGGCTGGCGGGATCGTCGTTGGCGGCCAGCACCTCGTCGACGACGAAGGAGACGTCGGCCGGCTGGTTGGCCACGTCACCGACGTTGGCCAGCGCCCCGGGCACCTCCCGGTTGGTGAGCGGGAACGCGGGCGACGCGACGACGAAGCCGTCGGCGGCCCACCGCGGAACCGTGTCGGCGTACTCGTCGGGATGACCGGTGGCCCCGTGGGAGAGCACGATGAGCGGGTACGGGCCTCCGCTCGTGGGATGGGCGATGCGGGTGACGATCGTGCGGTCGGGGTGGGCGGGCGTCTCGGAGCCCGCTGCCGTCGGCCGTGAGGTGTCGACGAACGTCTCGGTGACCACGTCGACCTCGAGGGGTGCTGCGGGCTCCGTCGTCTCGGAGGCCGCGTCGTCGTCCTCCGACGTGCCCCCGCACGCGGCGAGCACCACCACGACGACGCCGGCGAGCGCCGCGCCCAACGACTTCCCCCGATCGAACCCGAACACCGGCTGCGGATCCTAGGCCGGCGTGAGGCGGAGGGTGACCAGCTCGTAGGGGTTGAGGTGGATCTCTACGGTGTTGCCGGCGACGGGGACCGGGGTGCGGTCCCGTTCCAGCAGGTCGGTGGTCGTGGCGGCGGCGAGGGGCGTGGCGACGGTGAGCGTGACGGGGCCACGGGCGCCCGCGACCTCGCACAGGCGGACGACGAGGAAGTCGCTCCGGTCGGCCTTCTTCACCGCCTCGATGCTCACGCCGGGGCGGTCGACGCGGACGAACGATCCCGCAGGCGCGGTGCCTGGTACCAGCTGCAGGGGCAGGTTGAAGGCCTCGGCCTCGGCGGCGACGCGGCCGTCGAGGATCGTCCCAACGTGGGGTAGGAGGGCGTAGGCGAAGCGGTGCTCCCCCCGGTCGGCCTCGGGGTCGGGCCAGGTCGGGGCCCGCAGGAGCGACAGGCGCAGCACGTCGCCCCGCACGTCGTAGCCGTACTTGCCGTCGTTCAGCAGGGCGACGCCGTAGCCGGTCTCGCCGAGGTGGGCCCAGCGCTGGGAGCACACCTCGAAGCGGGCCGCGTCCCAGCTGGTGTTGCGGACGGTCGGCCGCTCGATGGTGCCGTGCTGGATCTCGAAGGTGGCGCGGGGCGAGCGGATCGCCACCGGGAACGCCGCCTTGAGGAACTTGTGGCGCTCGTGCCAGTCGATCTCGGTGTGGAACTCGAGGCGGCGGGAACCGGCGTCGAGCCGCATGGCCTGGTGCACCGTGGAGTCCCCGAAGCGGCGGACCGTGCGCACCTCGGCCCGCAGCGGGCTCACCTGCACCACCTCGATCTCGGCGAGGTCGGTGAGGTCGACCCCCGTGTCGAGGTAGGTGACGTCGACGTCCCAGGCGTCGTAGGCGTTGGGGTGGTCGTCGTGGAGCTGGAGGAGGTTGCCCCTCGTCCCCGGGGCCAGCACCTCGCGGTCGGCCTCCTTGTCGTGGACCGAGGTGAGCAGGCCGTCGGCGTCCCAGGTGATCCGCAGGAGGCCGTTCTCCAGGGTGCGGGTGGCGGCGTCGACGAGGACGGTGTCGCCGAGGTCGACCGTCGTCGCGGGGGCCCAGCCACACGCGGGCGCGGAGACGGCGCCGAGGGTGCCGTCGGGCAGCTCCACCACCTCGGTGCGGTCGTGGCCCGCGGGGTTGAACACCGTGGAGCCGTCGCCGGTGGCCAGGCGGGACCGGGCGGCCGCGATCGCCTCGTCGGCCGTCGCCCGGGCCGAGGCCAGGTCGCGGCGGGCGTCGTCGTACACCCAGTTGATCGACGAGCCCGGGATGATGTCGTGGAACTGGTTGAGCAGCACCAGCTTCCAGGCGTCCTCCAGCTCGGCGGCCGGGTAGGTGCTCCAGTCGCCCGCCGCCACGCAGGCCGCCGCCGACCACAGCTCGGCCGCCCGCAGCGCCTCCTCGGCCCTCCGGTTGCCCGACTTCACGTCGGCGTGGGTGGTGTAGGTGCCCCGGTGGTACTCCAGGTACAGCTCGCCGACCCACACGTCGAGCCTTCCCTGGTCCGCGGCCTCCTCGGCCGCAGCCAGGAACGGGGCGACGTTGCCGATCTCCACCCGCGGCAGCCCCTCCAGGTCGGCCATCCGGCGGGCCTGCTCCAGCATGCGGCGGCTCGGCCCCCCACCGCCGTCGCCGTAGCCGAAGGGGTAGAGCGACTGGTCGAAGCGGCCGTGGTCGGCGTAGCGGCCCATGCTGCCGGCCAGCTCGCGCACCCGGAACGAGCCGTTGTAGGTATCGGCCGGGGGGAAGTGGGTGACGATCCGGCTGCCGTCGGTGCCCTCCCACACGAACGTGCTGTGGGGGAAGCGGTTGGTGGTGTTCCACGACAGCTTCTGGGTGACGAGCGCGGTGATGCCGGCCTGCCGGGCGATCTGCGGGAGGGCGGCGCTGTAGCCGAACACGTCGGGGATCCACAGCTCGTGGGTCTCGACGCCCAGCTCGTCGAGGAAGAACCGCTTGCCGTAGACCACCTGGCGGACCAGCGACTCGCCCGAGGGGACGTTCGTGTCGGGCTCCACCCACATGCCACCCACCGGCTCCCACTCGCCGCTGGTGGCCCGGGCCTTGATCTGCTCCCAGAGGTGGGGGTGGTCCTCCTGCAGCCAGGCGTACTGCTGGGCCTGGCTGCAGGCGAAGCGGTGCTCGGGGTAGTCCTCCATGAGGCGGAGCTGGTTGGCGAAGCTGCGGGCGCACTTGCGGCGGGTCTCCCGGGCGGGCCACAGCCAGGCGGTGTCGATGTGGGCGTGGCCGATGGCCGTGACCACGTGGTCGACGGTGGCCGGGCGGGCCAGCGCCGGGGCGAGGGCGGCGCGGGCGGCCTTGGCGGTGCCGGCGACGTCGTCCCGGTCGATGCTCGTGGCGGCCTCGTGGAGGGCGTCGAGCAGCTGGTTGTGGCGGGGCTGCTGGGTGGTCGCGTCGTAGAGCTGGAGGAGCACGTGCATGTCGAAGGCGAGGGCCTCGACCTCGGTGTCGAGCACGGCCAGCTCGGCCCGGCGGAGCTGGTACATCGGGCGGCCGTCGGGCTCGGCCCGCAGCAGGGGCCAGTCCTTGCTGTGGAACGGCGGCACGGGGTTCGCCGCGGCCTCGACGTAGAGGTCGACGGGGTCGCTCCCGGTTGCCTGGCGGGCGATCCGGACGTTCGTGTGCTCGTGGTGGAGGCCCTGGGTGGCGACGCCGTCGACGTAGACCAGCCCCTCGGCGGTGAACGACACCATCGTGGTGCCGGCGCCGCCCAGCTCGACCCGGGCGACGACCTCCCGGCCGGCCCAATCGTCCGGCACCTGGCCCCGGAGGCGGAACCACGTGGTGTCCCAGGGGGAGCCCCACATGTCGCCGACGGTGAAGGGCTCGAAGTCCTGCTGGGTCGCCTCGGCGTAGGGCACCGGCTCGCCGTGGAGGTGGAGGGCGGTGACGTCGAGCGGCTCGGTGGCGGGGTGGACCGCGGGCCGGACGACCTCCTTGAGCAGCGCCTCGACATGGTCGCGGAGGGTCTTCTGGTCCTCGATCACGGGTGCAAGAGTTGCGCGGAACAGGTCACGTCTGCGAGTCCTCGGCGCTTCGCGGCCGAGAGGTCGAACCATGCGCCATCTTCCCGCTCCTGGCGCCTCCGGCGCCGGGCCGCTCGGGCCACGCCTCGCCTGTCGGCTCGGCTCTTAGTATCCCCTCCGGTGGAGAACGTGACGATCTCCCGGCGCTTCGTCGGGCCGCCCGACTCGGGCCACGGCGGCTACGCCTGCGGCCTGGTCGCCGCGTCCTTGGGCCCCGACGCCGTCCAGGTGACCCTCCGCCGCCCGCCCCCGATCGACCGCCCGTTGCAGCTGTCACCCGAGCCCGACCGGGTCACCTTGCTCGACGGCGAGCACCTGGTCGCCGAGGCAGTGGTCGCGCCCGACCTCGACGACGGCACCTCTCCCGAACCGGTCAGCTGGGAAGAGGCGGAGAAGCTGGCGGCGACGTTCGACGTCGACCGCTACGGGGCGCAGCACTGGTTCCCGGGCTGCTTCGCCTGCGGACCGCACCGGGCGCCCGGCGACGGCCTGCGGCTCTTCCCGGGGTGGTCCGGCACGGACCGCACGGCCTGGCCGTGGTCACCGGACCCGTCGCTGGCCGACGCCGACGGCCTGGTCGAGCCGATCTTCCTGTGGTCGGCGCTCGACTGCCCGACCGGCCTGGTCTGGTACCACGAGGACCCGCCGGTACCGCCCCACGTGATGGGCCGGATGACCGCGGTCGTGCGGCGACGTCCCCGGGTGGGCGACCGCCTGGTGGTCGGCGCCTGGGGCATCTCCGCCGAGGGCCGCAAGCGCCTGGCCGGTTCGGCGGTGTGGGACGACACCGGCGAGGTCCTCGCCGAGTCCCGCGCCACCTGGATCAAGCTCGACGAGCACCAACAGTCCCAGTTCCGCTCGGGTCAGAGCTAGCCCTGGGTGGCGAAGAGGGCGTCGAGGTCGCGGAAGGACTTGAACTCGAGGGCGTTGCCCGCGGGGTCGAGGAAGAACATCGTGGCCTGCTCGCCCGGCTGCCCGGCGAACCGGACCGTCGGCTCGATCACGAAGTCGACCCCCGCCGCCCGCAGCCGCTCGGCGAAGGGGTGGAACTCGTCCCAGGGCAGGACGACCCCGAAGTGCGGCACCGGCACGTCGTGGCCGTCGACGGGGTTGTGGTGCCGGGCCGTGACCGGTGCCAGGTGCGCCACGATCTGGTGCCCGAACAGGTCGAAGTCGACCCACAGCTCGCTCGACCGCCCCTCCGGGCAGCCCAGCACCCCGCCGTAGAACTCCCGGGCCCGGGCCAGGTCGTCGACGGTGAAGGCGAGGTGGAACGGCGACACCGGTCGGCTGGTCACCCCCGCAGTCTCGCCGACCGGGGCCAGGCGGTAGCGTCGATGACGAGATGGACGCCACCAACCGGGTCGTGGCGGGCTGGATCCTCGAGGAGCGGCTCGGATCGGGCGGGTTCGGCGAGGTGTGGAAGGCGCGACGCCGGCACGTCGACCTGTTCCGGGCGCTGAAGCTGGTGCCGATCGCCGACGAGCAGGCGTTCGCGGGCTGGCGTCACGAGATCAGCCGGTTGGAGGACCTGTCGCACCCCAACATCGTGCGGTTCTACGACGCCGACATCGTGGGCGACGGGGGCCGCTACGACGACTACGCCTGGATCGCCACCGAGCTGTGCGAGCGGTCGCTGGCCGACGAGCTGGACCGGCGCGACGACCACCGGCTGTCGTCCGACGAGGCGCGGGAGCTGCTCGACGGGATGCTCAGTGCCCTGGCCGCCGCCCACGCCAGCGGCTGCGTGCACCGTGACGTGAAGCCGGCGAACATCCTGCGGCACAGCTCGGGGGTGTGGAAGCTGTGCGACTTCGGCACGGCCCGGCTGATCCCGGCCGGCGAGTCACACCCGCGCACGGCGGTGGTGGGGACGTTCCCGTACATGTCGCCGGCCGCGCACCGGGGCCGCCAGGACCAGGCCGCCGACCTCTACGCCCTCGGCGTCACCATCCACGAGGCCCTGTGCGGCGAACGGCTCCACCCGCGTTCGCCGGAGATGACCGACAGCGAGTACGTGAAGCTGATCCTCGACATGCCGCCGACGATCTCGCCGCGTCTCGACCCGAGGTGGCGCGGCTACGTCGCCGCCCTGATCGGCGCGGACGGCACCCACACCGCGGAGGAGCTCCTCACCTGGCTCCGCCAACCCGACAGCGCAACTACCAGCGCTCAGGGCGAGGCACCCGAGCTGCCGGACGTGCCCGACGTCCCGGCGACGCTGCCCGCCGCGGGTGTGACGACGACCCCGGCGGCCGGGCCGCAGCCGACGTTGCGCCAGCCGCGCCAGGTGCCCGATCGACGGTCGGGCCAGGGACGGGCAACCTCCCGCCCGTCGACCTCAGAGCCCCGGGGCGACCGGGTGCACCTCGGTGCGATCCTCGCCCTGATCGGCGTCAGCCTGGGCATCGCCGGACTGCTCATCCAGTCGCTCGTCGGCAACGTCGTGATCCTGGCCGCCATCCTCGGAACGGCCGTGCTCATCCTCCTGGTGCTGCTGCTCGTCTCCTGAATCACCGACCGACCGAGGCCAGCGCCTCGGTCTCGGTCTCCGGGATCGGCTCCGTGGTGGCGGCGGGAACGGCGCCGTCGACGTAGACGACCTGGTTGGTGCGGACGGCGGTGACGGTGTCGCCCGGCACGACGACGCCCACGAGGTTGAGTGGGTCGGTGGCGTTGAGCACCACCCGTTCGCCCGTTCGGGGCAGCTTGCGGACGTGGTCGAGCTGCTCGGCCGCCTCGGGCAGGGCGTACTGCTCCCCGTTGAAGCCGGCGACGAACCGGCCGCCCCGGACGAGCCCCCGGTCCTCCAGGCGGCGCAGCGCCCACTGGATCTCCCGCCAGGGCAGGCGGACGCTGTCCTGCGCCACCAGGTGGCGGAACACCACGCCCCAACGCTGCAGCAGCTGCTCGGCGACGGCCTCGGCGAGCTCGTGCCGGTCGAGCTCGGCGTCGGCATCGGCATCGGCGTCGAGGTCGACGGCCGGGACCAGCGACCAGCGCCCCGCGGAGCCGGCCGTCGGTCGCACCGAACGCCCCAGCCGTGAGAGCCGCGCCGGCCGGGCGCTGCGACTCGCCGGCCGCTCCGGCATGACCCGGGACCGGATGGCCCCGAACCCGTCGCACATGATCAGGCCCCGGGCCATGCCGTCCCACAGGGCCCGCTCGACGTCGTCGGCCAGTCGACGAGTGGCGGTGGCCAGCTCGCCGGCGAAGGAGGCGCCCCGGGTGCGGAGCACGTCGAGCACCTCGGCCGTGGCCCCGATCGATGGCGGGACCGTGGCGAGGGCCCCTCGGGTGCCCGGAAGCAGCCACGGCAGGTCGTTGCGGAGGACCAGCGAGATCGGTGTGGCCTTCGACGGCGCCATGGTGGTGGAGGGGCCGTCGTCGTCGCTGGGCCGGGGCGTGAGCCGCAGCCACGCCACCTCGCCGTCGTGGCACAGACGGTCGAGCCAGCGAGCGTCGTAGTGGCGGAGCCGCCGGGTGAGCAGCTCGGGCTCCCAGGCGACGGCCGGGCTCTCGTAGCCCTGGAGCTGCTCCAACACCGTCAGCAGGCCCTGCTCGCCGCCGAGCTGGGTGCCCGGGGCGACGTGCTGCCAGCGCAGCAGGAACCGCATGAAGTCCTGCGCGGTGGCCGCCTGCACCGAGGTGCGCCGCGACCGCCGGGAGTAGGAGTGCATCCGGGCCAGCAACCGCCGGGCGACCCACTCGACCTCGCCGGTCGCACCGACCTCGCCGGCCCCACCCGAGGCGGTGTAGCGACCTTGGAGGGCGATGCCCTGCTGTTCGAGGGCGGCGAGGCCCCAGGCGACCCGGCCCGGTGGCAGGGTGGTCTGCTCCCCCAGGCGGGCGGCCGTGGTGATGCCGGCGATCTCCAGATGGCCTCGCAGCATCCGGGTGACGGCGTCGTCGTCGCCCTCGTCGAGCGCCTGCCGCACGTCGTCGCGGGCCTCGGTGGTGCACCACAGCTCGGTGCCGTCGCGCGGGACGACCTGCGCCCGGCCCCGGGCCGCCAGCTCGGCGAACAGCGGTTCCCAGTCGGGGCGCCGCTGCGTCGCCACCAGCCCGGCCAGCAGGTCGTGGAGGTCGTCGGCGGAGGTGGGCACCGGGACGATCTCACTGTGCACCTGGGCGACGGCCTCGGGGTCGAGAGCGCCGATCGTGCCCAGCTCCACCGCCAGGCCCCGCCGCAGCGTGACGGCGTTGGTACGCCGGTTCTGCAGCTCCTCGTCGTCGAGGAAGGCGTAGGGCCGGGCCGTGATGATCTCGTGGGCCAGCACCGACGGCTCGGTGGTGTCGGCGCAGTGGACCTCGACCTCGCCGGCCTCGATCCGCTCCAGCAGCGCCTTCAGCCCGTCGACGTCGAGCGCCTCGTGCAGCGTGTCCTCCACCGTCTGGCGCACCAGCAGGTGGTCGGGGATCTCGATGGGCCCGGTCACGTTCTCCTGGCAGGCGGCGGCCTGGGGGAACACCGCGGCCAGCAGGTCGTCGGACTCCATCCGCTGGATGGGCGGCGGGTTCTTCCGACCGGAGCGGAAGCGCAGCACCATCAGCGACCGGTTCAGGTTCCAGCGCCAGCGGGCCTGGAACATGGGCGAGTCGAGGATCGCGTGCTCCAGCGTGTCGCGCACCGTGCGGCTGTGGACGTACCGCGGCACCTCGTCGAGCGGGAAGCTGTGGTGCGGGCCCAGCGACAGGATGACGGCGTCGTCGGTGGCGGCGGCCTGCAGCTCGAAGTTGAAGGTGCGGCAGAACTTCTTGCGCAGGGCCAACCCCAGGCCCCGGTTGATGCGGCCGCCGAAGGGCGAGTGGATCACCAGCTGCATGCCGCCGGTGTCGTCGAAGAAGCGCTCGAACACCAGGCGCTGCTGGGTGGGGGTGGCGCCCAGCGCTGCCCGGCCGGCGGCGATGTAGTCGACGATCATCGTGGCGGCGTCGGCCGGCAGCCCGACCTCGGTGACCAGCCACTGCCGGGCGCCGTCGGGGTCGGCCGCCGCGAGGTGGCGGTCGACCAGCTGCCGGAGGGCCGACACCTCCTCGGACAGCTCCACCGTGCGGGCCGGCGCCTCGCCCAGCCAGAACGGGATCGTGGGCGGGGTGTCGCCGGCGTCGTGCACCCGCACCACACCCGGCTCGACCTTGCGGATCTGCCACGAGTGGGTGCCGAGCAGGAAGATGTCGCCCGCCATCGACTCGACGGCCCAGTCTTCGTTGACCGTGCCGACATGCGTCTCGTCGGGCTCGGCGACCACCTTGTAGTCGCCGGTCTCGGGGATCGCCCCACCCGACGTGGCGGCCGCGATGCGGGCACCCGGCCGCCCCCGCACCTCGCCGTTGATGGCGTCGTGGTAGAGGTAGGCGCCGCGCCGACCCCGCCCCGTCTCGATGCCGTCGGCGACCAGCGTGACCACCTCGTCGAACTGCGCGCGGGTGAGGGCGTTGTACGGCGCCGCCCGACGGACCAGCTCGTAGAGGTCGTCGGTGCGCCACTCCTGCGCCGCCACCTCGGCCACCACGTGCTGGGCGGCGATGTCGAGCGGCAGGTGCGGCAGCTCGATGGCGTCGAGCCGCCCGGCCCGCACGGCCGCCAGCAGCGCGGCGCACTCCACCAGCTCGTCGCGGGTCAGCGGGTAGAGCACCCCCTTGGGCGTGCCCGACCGGGTGTGGTTCGACCGACCCAGCCGCTGCAGGAACGTGGCGATGCTACGGGGGGACCCGATCTGGCACACCAGCTCGACGGGCCCGATGTCGATGCCGAGCTCCAGCGACGCCGTGGCCACCAGGGCCTTGAGATCACCCGCTCGCAGGCGGGTCTCCACCCGATGACGCCGTTCCTTCGACAGGCTGCCGTGGTGCGCGGCCACCACGTCGTCGCCCAAGCGCTCACCCAGGTCGTGCGCCACCCGCTCGGCCAGGCGGCGGGTGTTCACGAACACCAGCGTGGTGCGGTGCTCACCGACGTGCCGGGCGATGGCGGCCAGGACGTCGGACATCTGCTCCGCCGAGACGACGGCCTCCATCTCGCCGTCGGGCAGCTCCAGCGAGACGTCGAGCGCCCGCCGATGGCCGACGTCGACGATCTCGGGCAGCGGCCGGTCGCCCACCAGCAGCCGGCCCACCGTCTCGACCGGGCGCTGGGTGGCCGACAGCCCGATCCGGGTGGGGCGCCGCTCGCACAGCGCCTCCAGGCGTTCGAGGCTGAGGGCGAGGTGCGCACCCCGCTTGTCGCGCGCCACGGCGTGGATCTCGTCGACGATCACCGTCTCGACGGTGCGCAGAGCGTCGCGCCCCCGTTCGCTGGTGAGCAACAGGTACAGCGACTCGGGCGTGGTGACGACGAAGCTCGGCGGTCGCCGCACCATGCGCGTGCGCTCCCAGCTGGTGGTGTCGCCGGTGCGGACCCCCACCTCGAGGGCCGGGGGGCTCAGGCCCAGCTCGACCGCCACCTGGGCGATCTCGGCCAACGGCCGCTGGAGGTTCTCGGCGATGTCGACCGCCAGCGCCTTGAGCGGCGACACGTACACCACGCTCGCCCGCTCCCGTACGTCGACCCCCGCGGCGTGGGCCTTGTACAGAGCGTCGATCGACACCAGGAAGCCGGCCAGCGTCTTCCCGGAGCCGGTAGGCGCCGCTATCAACGTGTCGTGACCGGCGGCGATGAGTGGCCAACCCGCCGTCTGCGGTGGTGTGGGCCCCTCGGGGAAGCGGCGCAGGAACCACTCCGCCACCGCCGGGTGGAAGGCCCCGAGGACGGGGTACCGGAGCGCACTGCCCGGCGTCGGTTCGGTGGGGAGTTGGATCTGCTGCACGCTCATGGACCCCATTCTGAGAGGGGGGTGTCACAGTCAAGCCCGGATCCGGGAGAAACACGGCAGAATTTCTCGCCATGAGTGGTCCCGTGCGCACCGAGGACGTCACCGCCGAGCCGGCACCCGTCGACGACGTCACCCACCCCACGCTGGAGGTCACGCCCAGCCGAGTGTCGCAGGTCGGCGCCCTGCAGGTGCGCCGCGCCCTCCCCCGGCGGAACCGCCGCACCGTCGGGGCCTGGTGCTTCGCCGACCACGTGGGCCCCGTCGCCACCGACCTCGGCGTCGACATCGGCCCCCACCCGCACGTCGGCCTCCAGACCGTGACGTGGCTGGTCGCCGGCGAGCTGCTCCACCACGACAGCATCGGCTCCGAGCAGGAGATACGCCCCGGCCAGCTGAACCTCATGACCGCCGGCCACGGCGTCGCCCACGCCGAGGAGGCGACGGGCCGCTACCACGGCGACCTCCACGGCATCCAGCTCTGGGTCGCCCAGCCCGAGCGCACCCGCCACGACCCGCCGGCCTTCGAGCACCACCCGGAGCTGCCCCGGGTCGACCTGGGCACGGCGATCGGGACCGTGCTGGTGGGCAGCGTCGACGGCACCCGCTCCCCCGCCCGCCACGACACCGACGGCATCGGCCTCGACCTGGCGCTCCGGGCCGGAACGGCCGTCGTCCCGCTGGAGCCCACGTTCGAGCACGCCCTGATCGTGCTCGACGGCAGCGTCGCCGTCGACGGCACGGTCGTCGAGCCCGGGAACCTCGCCTACCTGGGCGAGGCCCGTGACGAGCTGGCGCTCACCGCCCGCGAGCCGGCCCGGGCGCTGCTGCTCGGCGGGGTGCCGTTCGAGTCGCCGATCTCGATGTGGTGGAACTTCGTCGCCCGTACGCACGACGAGATCGACGCCGCCCGCGCCGACTGGGAGACGCACGGCGAGCGCTTCGCCGACGTCGTCAGTGCGCTGGGCCGGGTCCCCGCGCCGCCGACACCCTGGCGCCCCGCCTGACGAAGGGCAGCTCGCGGCCCCCTCCGCCAGACGTCAGGCGTCGGGCGTCAGATCTCAGACGTCGAGGTCGTCGATGGCGGGAATCGGCCCCGTGCGGGGGCGGGTCACGACCTGGGCGGAGATCGGCGAGTGGTGATCGGCACCGTTGCCCCGGGACGCACCGGCACCCACGCCGACCCCGGCGGTGACCGGCGTCCGGCCGCTGTCGAGGCGCGACGGCGCCGGCTGGGGCTGGGGCTGCGACCCCGCCGGGGGGCCGACCCGCACGACACCCATGTCGACCAGGTCGCGCACGGCCCGGCTCACGTCGATCTCACCCATCCCGAGCGACTCGGCCAGCTTGCCGACCGAGACCCCGTCGGCGACGGCGGCGAGCGTCGCCCACCGTGCCGAGTCGATGGTGACGTGCCCGACCGCCAGCTCCGGCACCAGCTCCACGCGGTGGCTCAGCGATGGAACCACCGCCTCCAGCTCACGCCACTCGTCGAGGAGCTGCAGGGCGCGCAGCAGCGTCGACTCCAGGTCGAGCGCCTGGACGGTCTCCAACGGGGGCGCCTCGTCGAGCGAGAAGCGGAACGAGCCGCGGCGATGCCGCAGCAGCTCGAACACCGCCTCGTCGACGGGCACGGCGTTCAGGGCTCGACCGGCGGTCGCCGCGACGACGCCGCCCTCGTCGAGCCACACGCTCCCGCGACCACGGTCGCCCTCGACGTACAGACAGCCTGTCTTGCGCGTGGTCGCCAGCAGGCGCAACACGTCCGGCAGCGCGAACGCGCCGAGATTCCCTTGCAGGGCCAACGAAAATCCTCCGATCGAGCTCGACCGCCTCGCCGCCCGCAAGCTCACGCAGTGTGGCAGACCTTGACCGCTCATTGTCAACACTGTCACCCGGCGGACGCCAACCGTGGCCGATTCGGGTGCCGATTCGGGAGCCGACTGGGCCCGGTGTTCGGCGGGTACCGCACTCCCATGGCTCCCGACCAGACCCAGCAGGAACGCGTGACCGAGGCGACCCGGGCGACCGAGCGGCTGATGCGGCCCCAGGTCGTACCGGTGAACGTGTACGAGACCGACGGGGCGCTGGTGATCGTGGCGCCGCTGCCGGCCGTGCAGCCGAGCGACGTCACCATCGAGCTGTGGCCCGGGCGCCTGCGCATCACCGCCTCCGTCCGCTCGGCGCCGCCCCGCAACTACCTGATCCACGAGTGGAACTACGGCGGCTACGAGCGGGAGCTGGACCTGCCCACCGGCTTCGGCGCCAGCCTGGAGGCCAGCCTCGCCAACGGCCAGCTCGCCGTCCGGGTGCTCCGCGGCGAGTCCGCCGAGAAGCTCTCGATCACGCCGAGCGCGTAGCTCCGACCCCGACGACGGGGAGCGTGAGGGTGGCGCAGGTCCCGCCCCGGGGCGACGGGGTGAGCGTCAGGTCGCCACCCGCCGACTCGGCGGTCTGGTGGGCGATGTCGAGGCCGAGGCCGGTCGAATGGGCCCGACCTCTCGTCTCGCCGCGGGCGAGGACCGCGGCCGCGTCGGCGATGCCGGGGCCGGCGTCGTCGACCCGGACCTGCGCCATGCCGCCGCCCTCCACCAGCGCCAGCGACACGGCGTACGACGTGCCCTCGGGCGTGTGGTTGAAGACGTTGTCGAGCAGGGCGTCGAGGGCCGCGCCCAGCTCGTCGACCCCCGCCTCGACCTCCACCGGGCCCGCCGCGGCGACCTCGGCGTCGACGTCGAGCGTCCACGGGCGGCCGTCGTCGTCGGCCAGCGCCCCCCAGAACGCGGCCCGCTCCCGCACGACCGCGGTCAGGTCGGCCCGCGACCGCACCGCCCCCTCGTGCAGCGGGCGCTGGGCGGCCCGGATCAGCTCGGTGACCGACGCTTCCATCCGGTCGACGTCGGCGACCAGGTCGGCGTCGCCGGCCGCCTCGGCATCGAGGCGCAGGGCGGTCAGCGGCGTGCGCAGGCGGTGCGAGAGGTCGGCCACCCGGGCGCGCTCGGCCGACCGCAGCTCGTCGATCCGGTCGGCCAGCAGGTTCAACGCCCGGGCGGCGTCGGCCAGCTCCGGCGTGCGACCCGGGACGACGCGCGCCTCCGGGTCGCCCGCCGCCAGCGTGCGGGCGGTGCCCGCCAGGGCGGTCGCCTCCCGGGTCAGCGAGCGACCCAGCCGATCGGCGATCAGGCCGGCCGCCGCCACGAGCGCCAGTCCGACGCCCGCCAGCGCCGCCCACGACCGGGCCACACCCCGCTCCAGCAGCGACGACGGCAGCCGCGCCCGGACCACCGACGTGTTGCCGGCCTCCGTCACCACCGGGGTGTAGAGCACGAGCCCGTCACCGTCGTGTTGGCTGAACGCCTCGCGCTGGGCGAGGGCCAGGGCGTCGGTGTCGGCCGGCGACTCGTCGCCCACCCGGGAGCCGTCGGGCAGCCACAAGGTGAGCCGACCGTCCTGTCCCGTCGCGGTGCCGGCGACGGCGCTGAACAGCCGCGACGTGTCGTCCGTGGTGGCGAGGGCCGGGGCCATCGCGGCCATGTCGCGCTCGGCGCCGCTGACCGCCCGGTCCCGCGCCACCGACCGCACCAGCCCCGCCAGCGGCACCACGAACGCCACCACCACCAGGGCCGTGGCCGCCACCGTGATGCCCAGCAGCCGCCGTCTCACGACGGACCCGGGTGTGGTTGGGGCGGTTCGAGCTTTATGCCCACGCCCCGGACGGTGTGCAGGTAGCGGGGCTCGGCTGCGGTCTCGCCCAGCTTGCGCCGCAGCCACGACAGGTGGACGTCGACGGTCTTGTCGCTGCCGCCGTAGGGCTGGTGCCACACCTCGGCCAGCAGCTCCCGCCGGGTCACCACCTCGGGGCTGCGACGGGCCAGGCACGCCAGCAGGTCGAACTCGAGGCGGGTGAGGTCGAGGTCGGCGCCGGCCAGGCGGGCCGCCCGCCGCGCCGTGTCGACCACCAGGTCGCCCCGCCGCAGCTCGGCCGCGGCCGCGTCGTCACCGTCGGCCGCACCGCGCCGCAGCACCGCCCGGATCCGGGCCTCGATCTGCGCGGCCGCGTAGGGCTTGACCACGTAGTCGTCGGCACCGGCGTCGAGCAGCTCGACGATCTGGGCCTCGTCGTCCCGGGCCGTGGCGACGATCACCGGCACCCGCGAGACGCCGCGCAGCATCCGCAGGACGTCGCTGCCGTCGAGGTCGGGCAGGCCCAGGTCGAGCACGACGACGTCGGGCTGCCAGTCGACCACCGCCGCCAGGGCCGCCCCGCCGCTCGCCTCGGCGCGCACCACGTGGCCCGCGGCGGTCAGCCCCCGCGCCAGCACCTCCCGGATGCGCTGGTCGTCCTCGATCACGAGCACCGACGCCATGACCCGGCACGCTATGGCCAAGCGACCCGGGCCCGACGGCCCTTAACCCAGGCTTAGGGGTCGTTTGGCCGTCGTCTAGAGGTCGGCCCGGCATGATGCTGGCGTGCGGCGATCGCTCACCTTCACGGCCGCCTGGCTGGCCGCGGCTGCCGTGGCCACGACGGCGGCGTGGCAGGGCGTCGGCCTGGTGACCAACCAGGTGACCGACGACCGGCCCTCGGCCCTGGCTGCCAGCGACGTGAGCGACAGGCTCGACGGGACGTCCCCGACGACCGCCACCGCTCCCCCGACGTCGCCCACCACCAGCGCTTCGACGCCATCGACGACCACCCCCGACGACGAGGCGGTGATCGTGCCCTACGACCTGGTCGGGGGTCGCGCCGCGCTGCGGTTCACGCCCACGGCCGTCACCGTGGAGTGGTCGAGGCCGAACCCCGGCTTCAGCGTGAAGACCGAGCCCGAGGACGGCAACGGCTACCGGGTGGAGTTCGAGAGCGAGACGCACCGCAGCCGCGTGACGGGCTGGTGGGACGGCGGTCCTCAGGACGAGCAGCGTGAAGATCCCCGCTGAACCAACCCTTAACCGTCGATAGAGGACCCGTTAGCGGGCCCCGTCGGACAGTGGAGCCATCGCAACTCGACGGAAGGACACGCGATGAAACTCCCCCTCACGACCGCACGCCTCGGACTGGTGGCTGCCGGTCTGCTCGGCACCGCCGGCGCCGTGGCGCTGACCACCACCGGCTCCGGCGCCGACGACCCGCCGGCCACCAGCTTCCAGCCCGCCTCGTCGGACGACGGGCCCGGCGACATCAGCGGCCCGTGCGACGAGGCCGAGCACGCGGGCGACCCCCGCTGCACCGGCGTCACGACCCCGACCGCCCCGACCACGACTCCGTCCACCGCTCCCTCCCCCGCCCCGGCACCGGCTCCGGCCTCCTCGGGCTCCCACACGATCCCGACGGCGGGCGGCACGGTGGCCTACACCGTCGACGGCGCCACGTTGCACCTGGCCAGCGCCATGCCGGCCGCAGGTTGGAGCGTCGAGGTGGAGCAGTCTTCGGGCCGGGAGATCGAGCTCGACTTCCGCTCCGGCTCCCAGCGGGTGCAGGTGAACGTCGAGCTCGAGGGCGGCCAGGCCCGTGAGCGGGTGCGGCTCCGTGACGACGCCGACGGCACCGACGTCCGCGTCGAGGACGGCGTCGTCGACCACGACCGGCTCGACGACCACGGTGGCGACGACAACTCGGGCTCGGGCTCCGGCTCCGACGACCACGGTGGCGACGACAGCTCGGGCCACGGCTCCGACGACTGACCCACCCGGGCCAGCCGTTGCGGCAGCCCACCCCCGGTGACATCATCCGACGATGTCACTGGGGGTGGGCTTCTACGGTGCGGGGTTCATCACCCGGTTCCACCGCGGGTACCTGCGTGACGCCGGCGTCGACCACCGGATCGTCGCCGTCCACGACCCCGACCCCGAGCGCGCTGCCGCCTTCGCCGCCGCCACCGGGGCCACGCCGGTCACCGAGGACGAGCTGCCCGACCTGGTCGACGCCGTCTACGTCACCGCCTGGACCTCGGAGCACCCCCGCCTCGTCGCCAAGGCCGCCGCCGCCGGCAAGGCCGTCTTCTGCGAGAAGCCCCTGGGCGTCGACGGCGACGTGGTCGACCGGATGGTCGCGACGGTCACCGAGGCCGAGGTCGTCAACCAGGTCGGCCTAGTGCTGCGGTACATGGCGCCCTTCCGCCTCGTCCGCCACCTGCTGGCCGACGAACGGGCCGGCCGTCCCCTCGCCGTGGTCTTCCGCGACGACCAGTTCATCCCGATCCAAGGCCTCTACGAGTCGACCTGGCGCGTCGACCCCCAGCGCTGCGGCCACGGCGCCCTGCTGGAGCACTCGATCCACGACGTCGACATCCTGCGCTGGTGGCTGGGCCCGGTGGCGTCGGTGTCGGCCACCACGCAGAGCTACCACGGCCACCCCGGCATCGACGACGTGGCCAACGTCCGGCTCGACTTCGCCTCCGGCGCCACCGCCACGCTCGTGTCGGTGTGGCACGACATCCTGGAGCGGCCCAGCATGCGCCACGTCGAGGTGTTCTGCGAGCGCCTGCACGTGGTGGTCGAGGGCGACGCCGTGGGCCCGGTGCGCTGGCGGTTCACCGGCGAGCCCGAGCAGCGCGTCGAAGGGGCAGAGCTGATCGCCGAGCTGGCCGGCCGGGACGACCACGACGCCAACCCGGCCCGCGCCTTCCTCGCCGCCGTCGCCGCCCACCGCCCCGCCCACCCCGACTTCGCCGCCGCGCTGCCCGCCCACCGGCTGGTCGACAGCATCTACCGCTCCGCGGCGGCCGACGGCGAACTGGTCCGCGATGCCGAGCACGTCCACCCCCGGGGGGACGCGCGCGTTCAGCCCCCGGGGTGACGACGGCGGGCGGCGTCGGGCTTACCGTCGGACACATGTCCGCACAGCCCTTCCCACCTGCCCAGACCACCCGCAAGGACGAGGCCGACAGCATGCTGATCGCACTCGGCGGCATCTGGGCCGCCGTGGCCGCGATCAGCATCTTCTCGCCCGACATGGTGTCCGGCAGCGAGCAGCAGCACATGCCGGTCGCCGCCTTCGCCACCTGGATCTGGGGCGCCGTCGCCACCTACGGCATGACCCGCTACTGGGTCGCGGCCCGCCGCAACCCGACCGGCGGCCAGCTGCACCGCCAGCTGTCGGTCGCCGTGGCCGCCCTGTGGCTGGTCGCCGCCGCGGTGAGCGTGTTCGGCCCGGTCATGGTCACCGGCAGCGACCCCACCAGGATCCCCTTCGGCGCGATGTTCGCTCCGGTCGTCGCCACGGTCCTCACCTTCCTCGCCCGTTCCACCGCCGAGCTGCTGGACTGACGGCTCCACCGGGGAACGGCGCGCCGCGGGCCGTGGTGGGGCAACGAGGAAGCGCCACGCAGAGTGCGGTGGGATGCTGTGTGGATGCGGGCGAGGCAGATGGCAGGCGCGGTGACCGTCCTGGCGACGGTGGTCATGGCGAGTTGCGGGGGCAACGGCGGGGGCGGAGCGACCGAGGAACCGGTGGCCACCGGCCCGAGCTCCGCCGCCGAACCGGCGGCGGCGAGGATCCGGGCGTGCACGATCGTCACGATCGTCGAGGTGGAGGCGCTGGTCGGCGCGCCGGTGACCGCCGGGCCCACGCCCAACAACGCCGGCGACGGGTGCGAGTGGACCGCCGAGGTGGTCGACGACGAGACGCGCTCCCGGGCGTCGCACATCGTCGGACTGCTGCTGCGCGACCCGGGGACGGCGTTGGACCAGGCGCTGTCGATCGAGGGTGACGTGGCGCCGGTCCCGGGGCTGGGCGAGGAGGCGCTGGTGGAGACCAGCACGTCGGGCTTCCCCGCGGTGATGGCCGGCTACCGCGACGCCGAACGGGTGGTCACCCTGCAGTACCACGTGAAGGCGGAGGGCACCTTCGACACCGACCCCCGCACCCGTCGGGACGAGGTGGTCGAGGTGCTGCGGTCGTTGCAGGAGCGGATCGCGGCCGCCGGCTGATCGGTGAACGAGCAGGTCGGAGGCTAGGTTCGGCGGCGATGGCGTCCCTGGCCCGTTGGTTGCGCATGCTGTGGCTGCCGCCCTGGCGACGGGCGCCGTTGCGGGCGTGGCGCAGCCCGTCGCTGTTCCTGGGCGTGGCCGTGGCGGCGTTCGTGCTGGGCGTCGCGGGGGCGTCGCGGCCGATGTTCGCGGCGTCGACGGCGCGGGCGTCGCTGAGCCGCGACGTGGAGACGGGCTGCCGGTTCGACGTCGGCCTGCGGGTGCAGCGCTCGGTGTCGGTGGCCGATGCCTCCGGGGCGTTCGGCCCGCAGGTCGACGAGGGCACGCAGGCGCTCGACGCCGCGGTCGGCCCGATCGAGGGCGTCGACCCGGCGGTCGTCACCGTGATCGGCGACCTGGGCCAGGTGGCGTTCGAGGGCGCCGACGAGCAGGTGCAGCTGATCGAGCGGACCGGGTTCCGGGACCACATCGACGTCCTCCGGGAGGCAGAGGAAAGCGACGGCGGCGTGTGGCTCACCGACACCGTGGCCGAGCGCCTGGGCGTCGACGCCGGCGACCGCGTCGACGTGGTGGTGGGCGACGTGGCGACTCCGGTACCCGTCAGCGGTGTGTACCGCGACCTGCGGGGCGGGCGCGACCGCTCCTGGTGCTCGCTGCGCTTCAGCTTCGAGCCCCGCAGCGCTGCCGGTAGCGCACCGCCGCCGGTGGCGCTGTTCGACGACGGCCGGCTCGTCCCCCTGCTCGCCGGGGCCGGGGTGGCCAACACGCCCGCCTCGTGGGAGTACCCGCCGGACGCGTCGGCGTGGGACCTGCCCACCGCCGAACGGGCGACGGCGGCGCTCGATCGGCTGGTCGACACCGTCAACAACCGCTCGTCGGACCTCGGCGCCACGATGGGGTTCGGGCGGACGAGCGCCGATCTGCCCCGCAGCGTCCACAAGGCGCAGCGCACGTCGGCGTCGGTCGAGTCGGTGGCCGGACCGGTGGCCCTCGGCACCATCGGCGTGGCCGTGGTGATGCTGCTGGCGGCGGCGCGCAGCTGGCTGACCCGTCGCTCGCAGGACGTGACCGTGCTGTCGTTGCGGGGCGCGGGACCGGCCGCGCTCGCCCTCAAGGGCATGGCCGAGCTCCTGCCCGCGCTGCTGCTGGGGGCCGTGCTCGGGGTGGGGTCGGCTGTGGCGGTGGTGCGGGTGATCGGTCCCGACCCGCGGATCGACCGGGAGGCGCTGGCCGACGGCGTGGTCGTGGTGGCCGTGGCGCTGGTGGTCGCCCTGGTGGCCCTGGCCGTGGTGGTCGGGGCGGGCGTGCGCCGGGTGGGCGTGGGCGCGGGCGGCGCGGCACCCCGCCGGTCGCTGCCGCTGTGGGAGCCGGTGGTGCTGGCGCTGGCCGGTGCCGCCTACTACGAGCTGCACACACGCCAGACGGTGGTCGACGACACCCGGGTCGACGGCCTGCTCCTGCTGTTCCCCCTGCTCCTGCTGGCGGGCGGAGCGGGGCTGGCGGCGCGGCTGGCACTGTCGGGTCGCCCCCTCGGCTGGCTCGCCGCCCGGGCGCCGACCCCGGCATGGCTGGCGCTCCGGCGCCTGGCCGCCGCCCGGCTGCGCGCCGGGTTGATCGTGACCGGTGCGGCCATCTCGATCGGCATCGTGGTGTTCGCCACCGCCATGTCGTCGTCGGTGAGCGCGACGGCCTACGCCAAGGCCACCCTGGGTCACGGCAGCGCCCAGGTGGTGCGGCTGTCGATCACGGAGCCGCCGCCCACCGAGCCGCCGCTGCCGGGCGTCAGCACGCTCGTGACCAGGACGAGCGAGACCGGCGTGATCGCCTCGGGGCACGACCGGGCCGACGTGCTCGGCGTGGAGCCTGACACGTTCGCCGACGCCGCCTTCTGGGACGACAGCTTCGCCGGCCCGTCGCTCGCCGGCCTGCTGGAGCGGCTCGGGCCGGAGGCCGACGCTGGCGGCGAAGCCGGCGAGAGCGCCGTGCCCGCCATCGGGGTGGGCGACGGGCTGCCCGACCGGTTCGTCCTGACGCTCGAAGGCGACGACGGTCCCGTCGAGCTGCCGGTCGAGGTCGTCGGGAGGGCGGACGCCTTCCCGGGCCTGGGCTTCGTCGAGCAGCGGCCACTGGTGGTGGTCGACCGCCGAGCCCTCACCGGCGCCGGGGTCACCGCCCACGCCGAGGTGTGGGTCGACGACCCGTCGCCCGCGATCGCCGAGGAGCTCGCCGACGACGGGCTCGACGTCGTGTTCGCCGCCCAGCCCGGCGCCGACGTGTCGGGTTCCCAGCTGCAGCCCCAGGTGTGGGCGATCGACTACCTGGAGGTGGTCGGCGTGGCCGCGGGCCTGGTGACGGTCGCCGGGCTCGGCCTCTACTTCGCGGCCAACTCCGAGCGCCGCCAGCTCGGGGCGGCCACGGCCCGCCGGCTGGGCCTGCCGGCGGCGCAGGCGGCCCTGGCGACCGCGCTCGAGGTGGCCGCCATCCTGGCCGCGGGCCTGCTCCTGGGGGTCGGCCTGGCGTGGTTGGCGGTGCGCCTGGTGTTCCGCCAGCTCGACCCGCTGCCCAACGCGCCGCCCGACGCCCTGCTGCGCTTCGACCTGTCGGTGGTCGCCGCCTGCGGTGCAGCGGCCCTGGTCACCGCCCTGCTGGTGACCCTGGTGGTCGAGCGGCGCACCGCCCGTACCTCTCTCCCGGAGCTGCTCCGTGACGCCGGCTGACGTCGACCCGGCCGAGGTCCCGGCCCCGACCCCCGCCGCCGTGTGCCGGGAGCTGGTGCAGATCTACGAGTCGACGGGCGGCGCCGTGCACGCCCTCCGGGGAGTCAGCGCCGAGGTGCCGGCCCGCTCGCTGACCGCCGTGGTGGGGCCGTCGGGGGCCGGCAAGTCGACGTTCCTGCGGCTGCTGGCCTGCCTGGAGCGGCCCACGGTCGGCGAGGTGGTGATCGACGGTGTGCCGACGGCCCACCTCAGCGGTCGGGCCCGACGTCGACTGGTTGCCCGGCGCATCGGCTACGTGTTCCAGTCGCCCGCCGACAACCTGCTCGACGACCTGTCCGTGGTCGAGCACGTGCGGATGGCCTGGCGGATGCGGGCGCCCGAGCCCAAGGGCGCGGTCGACGCCCTGCTCGCCCTCACCGACCTCGACTCGGTCGCCCGCCGCCGTCCCGCCGGCCTGTCGGTCGGCCAGCAGCAGCGGGTGGCGTTCGCCATGGCGATGGCGGCGAGCCCGGCGCTGGTCGTGGCCGACGAGCCGACCGCCAACCTCGACCCCACCGGCGCCGCGGCGCTGGTGGAGCTGCTGCCCCGCCTGGTCGAGGCCGGCCAGACGCTGGTGATCTGCACGCACGACCAGCGGGTGGTCGACGCCGCCGACAAGGTGCTGGTGATCAGCGGCGGCACCCTCGCCGCCGAGTCGACCGGTGGCGGCGAGCTGCTGGCGGTGCTCGACGAAGCCGACCGGGTGCACCTGCCCCGGGACCTGTCGGACCTGTTCCCGGGCCGGCGGGTGCGGCTCCGGGCCGACGGCGACCACGTCCGGATCGAGCAGCCGTGACCGAGCCCGCCGCGGCGACGCCGACCCCGACCGTGACCCCCGCCGTCGAGGCGACCGGTCTGACCGTCCGCCGGGATGGCGTCGTCGTCCTCGACGGCCTCGACCTGGCGGTGCGGCCGGGTGAGCTGGTGGCGGTGACCGGGCCGTCGCTGTCGGGCAAGACCACGCTGGTGGAGCTGCTGGCGGGCTGGTCGCGGCCCGACGCCGGCACCGTCCGCTGGGACGGCTCGACCACACCGCCGCCCTGGTCGCACCTCGGCGTGGTCCCCCAGGGGTTCGCCCTGCTGGAGGAGCTGACCGTGCTGGAGAACATCGACCTGGCCGGCCGCTTCGACCACGCCGACCGCCACGACGGCCACCGCCGGGACGGCCGCCCCGACCACCCCGACCGGGACGAGTGGCGTGACCACCTGCTGGAGCGCCTCGGCCTCGACCACCTCCGCCACCGCGGCGCCTTCGAGGTGTCGGTGGGCGAGCGCCAGCGGACGATGGTGGCCCGGGCACTGGCCGGCCGCCCGGCTGTCGTCCTCGCCGACGAGCCCGTCGCCCACCAGGACGACCGCCACGCCGGCGTGGTCCTCGACCTCCTCCGCGCCGCCGCCACCGACGGGGCCGCGGTGGTCGTCGCCTCGCGCTCGCCCCTCGCCGCCGACCGCACCGTCGAGCTCGGCCCATCCGACGTACCCGGCTGATTTCGCCTCGACGCAACCCGGCGGCCCCGAGCCGTTCGCCGCCCGTTCGCAACGCCTTCCTAGCGTCCCGGCCATGTCTTCCATGGCTCGTCGCTCGTTCCTCCTGCGCACCGGTGGTGCGGGGCTGGGTCTCGCCTTCACCGGCTCGCTGAGCCAGGTGCTGTCCGCTCCCGCCGGGGCCCTCCCGCTCCACGGCGGCCCGGCCCGCCGGGTCGGCTACGGACCGCTGGTGAGCGACCCCGACGGCATCGTCGACCTGCCCGCGGGGTTCCGCTACCGGGTCTTCTCCCGCACCGGCGACGACCTGCTCGACGACGGCCGCCCCGTGCCTGCCGCCCACGACGGCATGGCCGCGTTCCCGGCCGAGCGCCGCCGGACGTACCTCGTCCGCAACCACGAGATCGACCCCGAGGCGGTGGAGGAGGACGGCGTGGCGCCCGTTCCCCAGGTGCCCGGCCACACCTACGACCCCAACGGGCCCGGCGGCACCACGACGCTGGTGGTCGGCTCCGACCGCCGCCTGCTGTCGCACCGGGTGAGCCTCGCCGGCACCGCGGCCAACTGCGCCGGTGGCCCGACGCCCTGGGGCACGTGGCTCACCTGCGAGGAGACCGACGAGGTCATCGACGGTGTGAAGCACGGCTACGTCTTCGAGGTCGACCCGCAGCGCGGCGGCGACCCCCGCCCGCTCACCGCGCTGGGCCGCTTCGAGCACGAGGCCGTCTCGTTCGACGACAAGGGCCGCGCCTACCTCACCGAGGACGCCGACGGCCCCCACGGCTACTTCTACCGCTTCGAGCCCCGCCAGCCCCACGGCCACGGCCGCCGCGACCGCGACCGGGGTGCGTCCCTCCGCGCCGGCGGCGAGCTGAGCGCCCTGCTGGTGCCCGCCCTCGGCGACGCCGACCTGTCGTCGGTCACCGAGGCCGGCACCGAGTTCCGCCACGTCCGCTGGGTCCCGATCACCGTCCCCGACCCCGACGAGGGCGACACCATCCGCGAGCTGCACACCGCCACCCGCATCCCCAAGTGCGAGGGCACGTGGGCGGCGGACGGCTGCATCTGGTGGGTGTCGTCGCGGGGCGACGGACCCGACGCCGAGGAGGAGGGCGAGCGCAGCGACGGCGTCCACGGGGGCCAGATCTGGTGCTACGACCCGCAGCGCTCCACCCTGCGCCTGGTCGTGCGCTTCGAGCAGGACCACGACTTCGAGGGCCCCGACAACATCACCGTGTCGCCGTTCGGCTACGCGGTGATGTGCACCGACGGCGAGGACGACGACCAGTTCATGGCCGGCATCACCCCCGGCGGCCGCACCTTCCCGCTGGCCTACAACCGGCTCAGCAACCAGGAGTTCGCCGGCGCCTGCTTCTCGCCCGACCGCTCCACGCTCTTCGCCAACATCCAGGAGCCCGGCCTCACCCTGGCGATCTGGGGCCCCTGGCGCTAACGCCTGGCATGCTGACCCCCCACAGTCGAGAGGGGGGAACGTGAAGATCGACGCCGACGCCGCCGGGATGGACGCGGCGCGTCTCCAGCGCATCGACCAGCACCTGCAGACCCACTACGTCGGGCCCGGCAAGATCGCCGGCTGCCAGGTGCTGGTCGCCCGCCACGGCGCCGTGGCCCACCTGTCGTCGCTGGGCGAGCGCGACCGGGAGCGCGCTCGCCCCGTCGGCGACGACACCATCTGGCGGCTCTTCTCCATGTCGAAGCCGGTCACCGGTGTCGCCCTGCTCACCCTCTACGAGCGCGGCCTGTTCCGCCTCGACGACCCCGTGCACCGCTTCATCCCCGCCTGGCGCGACCTCAAGGTGCGCGACGGCGACCAGCTGGTCCGGCCCCAGCGGCCGATGACCGTGCGCGACCTGATGATGCACATGTCGGGCCTGGGCTACACGCTCGACAACCGCGACCTCGACGTCGCCATGCTGCGCCGGCCCCCGGCCACCCGCCTCGGCGAGGGCGGCACTTTGGAGACGATGGTCGACCGCCTGTCGGAGGCACCGCTGCGGTTCCACCCCGGCACCCAGTGGCTGTACTCGTTCGCGACCGACGTGTGCGGCCGGCTGGTGGAGGTCCTCTCCGGTCAGCGGTTCGACGACTACCTGCGCACCACGATCTTCGAGCCCCTCGGGATGGCCGACACCGGCTTCACCGTGCCCGACGACAAGATCGGGCGCTTCGCCGCCAGCTACACGCGCAACGCCCGCAAGGAGCTGGAGCTGCTCGAGGACCCCGAGAGCAGCCACTACCGGGGCGAGGTCACCTTCCTCTCCGGGGGCGCCGGCCTGGTGGCCACCAGCGCCGACTACCTGCGCTTCTGCCGGATGCTGCTCAACGGCGGCGAGCTCGACGGCGTCCGGGTGCTCAGCCGCAAGACCGTCGAGCTGATGCGCAGCAACCACCTGCCCGGCGACCGGACGCTGGCCGACGTCGCCCTGCCCGGCGGCTACGGCGAGGTGGGCTTCGAGGGCATGGGCTTCGGCCTGACCGTCGCCGTGAGCCTCGGCCCCGTCGCCACGCACGCCGTCGGCTCCGCCGGTGAGTTCATGTGGGGCGGCGCGGCGTCGACCCTGTTCTGGATCGACCCCGCCGAGGACCTGGTCGTGGTCTTCATGACCCAGCTCATCCCCTCGGGCACCTTCAACTTCCGGGCCCAGCTCAAGCAGCTCGTCTACGGCGCCATCGCGGACTGAGCCCGCCAGAGCGCCAGCTGCTCGCGGACCTCGACGGTGGTCACGTGGTCGGGCCCGAGCGCCCGCAGCACGTCGGCCATGAGGTCATCCAGCTGGGCGACCGCGACGTCGACGTCGCCCAGGAGGCCGTGCGCCTCGGCCAGGTGCCAGCGCCTCCTCAGGGTGTGGGAGTGGTCGTCGCCGTCGATGCGCCGGTGGTGGGCGACGAGCCACTCCAGCTCGGCCATCGCCGCGGCACGGTCGCCCAGCTCGGCGTGCAGCCGGGCGAGCGCCGACCGGGTGGCCAACGTGTCGCGGTGGGTCGGGCCGTAGATGCGCTGGCGCTCGACGAGCAGCTCCTCCATCGCCGCCCGGGCGCCGACCAGGTCGCCGGCCTTGCCCCGCCAGTAGGCCAGGTTGTTGCGCAGCACCGAGACGTCGCGGTGCTCGGCGCCCAGCACGCGCACGACGTCGGCCAGCACCGCCTCCAGCGCGGCGATGGCTGCCTCGGGGTCGCCGGCCGCCCCCACCTGGAACGCCAGGTTGCCGCGGGCCTGGAGCGCGATCCGGTCGTCGGGGTCGAGCACCCGCCCGATCACCTCCAGCAGGGCCTCGACCTGGGCGACCGCGCCCGCGGCGTCGCCCGCCTTGCCCAGCCAGTAGCCGATCTGGTCGGCCACGGTCAGCGTGTCCGGGTCCTCGGGCCCGACGACACGGGCGCGATCGGCGTGCACGGCCCGCAGCTCCCGCACCGCGGCCGCCGGCTCGCCGTCCATGCCGCGGGTGTAGCCCAGCGCCCGCCGGGCCTCCAGGGTGTCGACGTGGTCGGGCCCGAGCAGCCGCGTGGACTCCTCCACCAGCTCCTCCAGCAGCGCGATCGCCTCGGTCAGCTCACCGGCGTCGCCCAGCCACACGGCCAGCTCGTTGCCGATGGCCAGGGTGTCGCGGTGCTCGGTGCCCAGCCGCTCGACCGCCTCCCCGCGCAGCTCCCGACTGAACCGGATCGCGTCGGCTAGCAGCGCCGCGTCGCCGAGGCTGCGGGCGGTGCGCCGCAGTACCGGGTGGGCGCCGGCGTCCGGGTCCCACAGCGCGGCAGACCGGCGGCGGTGCAGGGTGAGGGCGTTGGTGCACAGCAGGCGGGAGTCGTCGTCGGCCCGGTCGACCGCGGGCCACATCTCCATGAGCGCGTCGGCGGCGGTGCAGGCCAGGGCGTCGAGCCGGGCATCCGGCAGGCCCTCGCGCACCGCCCGCTGCACCAGCGCGTGCACCCGCACCAGCGCGGCGTCGTGCGTCACGAGGTTGAAGCGGTGCAGGGCACGCAGCGCGTCGTGGACGTCGTCCTCGTCGTCACCCGACCCGGCTGCCAGCACCGCCTCGGGGATGCCGTTCGGGTCGAGCAGGCCGGCCAGCTCCAGCACCGGCCGCGCCAGCCCCACCGGCACGGCGCGGTCGGCGGCCTCGATCGACACGCCCCAGGTGGTGGCGACCGTGCCGGTGCTGCCGTCGAACAGGTCGTGCTCGCCGGGGAACAGCTCGGTCAGGCGGCGCCGCTCGTCGGCCAGGCGGCGGCGGTAGGCGCTGCAGCGCAGGTCCTGGTCGACCATGTACGCCGCCGCGTGGCCCAGCGCCAGCGGCAGCCGGCCCAGGTCGGCCGCCACGCCGCCGGTGTCGTCGGCGAGCCCGGGCGGCAGCTTGCCGGTGAGGTAGGCGACCGCCTCGTCCTCCGTGAACACGCCGACCTCCACCAGCTCGCGCGAGTCGCCCAGGAGCCCGGCGTCGCGCCGCCGGGTGGTGACCACCGTGCGGCCGGTCGGGTGGTCCGGCGGCCACAGGCCCCGCACGTCGTCGGCCGCGGCCAGGTCGTCGAGCACCACCAGCCAGCGCCGATCGGTGCTCGCCAGCCAGGCCAGGAAGCGGGCAGCGGCGTCCTCCGGCGCGTCGCCCTCGGGCCCGAGCACGAGGTCGCCGCCGGCGCGGGCGTAGGTCGACACGACGGACTGGCGGGTACCCGCCGGCACCCAGGCGAGGAGGTCGACCTGCTGCTCGTCCCACATGCGCCGGGCGAAGGCGGCCGCCAGCTGGGTCTTGCCGACGCCGCCCATGCCGGACACGACCTGGGTCACCACCGTGGTGCGGCCGGCGCCGGCGGCGTCGTCGAGCACCTCGGCGACCGTCCGGTCCTGGAACCCGTCGGCCCGCGGCGGGGGCACGCCGACCCGGTGGGGCCACGCCGCGGCGCGCCGCCCGCGGAAGTAGTTGTTCTGCACGCCGGTCCCGCCCGGCGCCACCACCTGCACGCCCTGGGCATCCCGGGCGTCGACCGATCCGCTCACCTGCCGCTCGACCGCCACGTACGCGCTCAGTTGAAGGTGTTGTTCTGCACGTTGTGGTCGCCGACCTGCACGCCCTTGGCGCCGCGCAGGTCGACCACGTACTTGCCGGCCCCGTACCCCGCCGGGTCGGCGACGGCCAGCACCCGCTCGGCGGCGGCCAGCAGCTCGTCGTCGACGTCGGCCGCGTCGAGCCGGCCCGCCAGCCGCTTCCGCCACGCCTCCGGCTCGGTGTCGTCGGCGGCCACGGCCTCGGGGTCGTCCTGACGGGCGGAGAGCCGGCGCCGCAGCAGCGACTTGAGACCGACGTAGGCATCGACGATCGCCTGGCCCACCGTCTCGGACAGCGCGGCCGACGCCCCCGTCGCCAACGCCGTCACCACCAGGGTCACCGGGTCCACCACGTCCCTTTCCGCCAGGCCTTTCGGCCACCCGCACGAGTGTCCCACAGCGTACGACTACGATGCGTCCGCTCTCCGGTACGCAGCAGATTTCACGTCCAATCGTCCCCTCGTGCGGCGGACCTGTGCGACTCTGACTGCTTCTCCGGTAGGGGAGAAAGCGCCGTCGCCGGACCGCGGCGGAGGGCCGCCACAAAGGGGTGGGGGGAACTGGGCAGCACGCGGGCACAGCGCACAGGGCAGGACGGGGCTTCCGCCCGTGGCTGACGTGGAGCGCTTGAAGCGGAGCTGGGCCCAGGTCGCCGCGTACGGCGACCAGGTGGCGCTGCGGTTCTACAGCCGGCTGTTCGTGATGGCGCCCGAGACCCGCGACATGTTCCCCCTGGCCATGGGCGCCCAGCGCGG
Source organism: Acidimicrobiales bacterium (assembly GCA_035316325.1). NCBI lineage: Bacteria > Bacillati > Actinomycetota > Acidimicrobiia > Acidimicrobiales > Acidimicrobiales bacterium. The sequence goes on along the minus strand of DATHJB010000216.1, from coordinate 39,291 downwards.
CCGGCTGGTCGCCGCGCTCGGCCACACGGTGTCGCACATCGACGACCTCGAGCGCCTGGTCCCCTACCTGCAGCAGCTCGGCCGCGACCACCGCAAGTTCGCCGTCGTCGCCGACCACTACGGCCCGGTGGGCGAGTCGCTGCTCGCCACCCTCGCCGACTTCCTGGGCCAGGAGTGGTCGGCCGACCTGGCGCACGACTGGGCCGAGGCCTACGGCCGGGTGGCCCGCACCATGATCGACGCCGCCGAGCTGGCCGCCCGCCAGACGCCGCCCTGGTGGGCCGCCGAGGTGGTGGCCCAGGAGCGCCGCACGTTCGACATCGCCGTGGTCACCGTGCTGCCCGAGCAGCGCTACGACTACGCGCCCGGCCAGTCGATGGCCGTGGAGATCCCGCTGCGGCCCCGGCTGTGGCGCTACTACTCCCCCGCCAACGCCCCCCGTGACGACGGCAGCCTCGATCTGCACGTGCGCCGCATGCCGGGCGGCCACGTGTCCGGCGGCCTGGTCGACAAGGTGCAGAAGGGCGACGTCGTGCGCCTCGCCTCACCGGTCGGCCACCGGCTGACGCTCCCACCCGGAGGCGACGACGACCTGCTGCTGATCGCCGGCGGCACCGGCCTGGCGCCGCTGAAGGCCCTGGTCGAGCACGTCGCCCACCGCACCCGGGTGGGCGAGCCCGCCCGCCGCGTGTCGCTGTTCGTGGGCACCCGCACCGCCCGCGAGCTTTACGACCTGCCGGCCCTGCAGGCGCTCGACGCCCAGCACCCGTGGCTCACGGTCGTGCCCGCCCTGGCCGACGATCCGGAGTACGAAGGGCCGGTCGGTCCGCTCGACGGTGTGCGCCCGGTCGAGCACGGGGAGGTCGCCGAGGTGGCGCTGCGCCACGGCCCCTGGCACGACCACGAGGTCTACGTGTGCGGCAGCGACCACATGGTCCTGGCCACGGCGCAGCGGCTGCGCGACGCCGGCTGCCCCGACGAACGCATCCACTACGAGGGTTTCCAGGGTCTCGGCGGCGAGGCCTACGGAGTGGTCGACCCGGGAGGGAGACGCTGATGAGCACCGACGCCTCGGGAGGGGTGACCGCCTACAAACTGCCTCGACACCTGTCACCCGAGCAGGTGCGCGCGGCGTCGTTCGAGCGGGCGCCGTTCGGCCGACGGGGTTTCGAGGAGCAGGAGGTGCAGGCCTACCTCACCCGGGTGGCCGAGGAGCTGGCCACCCGCGACGTGGAGATCGCCCGGCTGGACGGCGAGAACCGTCAGCTCAAGCACGCCCTGCGCGAGTGGCACCGGCAGCTGGTCGGCTACGACTCGGCCGAGATCATCGCCCGCACCCAGCAGCACATCGAGGCGCAGATCGACCAGGCGGAGCAGTTCAGCCGGGAGCGCGAGGAGGAGGCCGCCCAGCGCTACGACGAGATCCTCGCCGAGGCCCGCCAACGGGCCCGCGACGAGGCCGAGCGCCTGGTGCACGACGCCCCCGAGTCCCAGCCCGGCGTCCGGGCGGCGCAGGAGTGGCTGAGCCGCCAGCAGACCTACGTCGGCGCTCTCAAGCAGGCGCTGGGCGCGCTGGCGGCGCAGGTCAACGCCACCCAGCAGGCGTTCGGCCTGGAGGTCAACCACCTGAGCGACATCTCGGGCGCGGCGACCGCACCCGCCCTTGCACCCGGGTCACCCGAGCCGGCCCCCGTCCCGCTGTCACCATCGCCACCACCACCGCCGCTGCCGCCGCTGCCGCCGCCCGACGACGACAACCACGACGACAACCACGACGGCGACCACGGCGACCACGACCACGGCGACCATGACCACGACGACGATCCGCCGGCCCTGGTCGACCCCGTCGACGAGCCCCCGCTCGAACCCCTCCCCGGCGACGATCCCACCGAGGCCGTCAGCGACTGATGTCGACCGGCTCGGCCGGGGCGCCCACCCGGACGAGGTCGTCGAGGAGATCGGCGAGGTCGGCCGGTGCGAAGCGGTCGTCGCGGCTGCCGCGCATCTCGGCGGGCGTCCACCAGCGGGGGATCGCGTCGTGCCAGCCGACGTCGGGGTCGCCGTCGCGGCACACGGTCGGTTCGAAGCGCTCGGACTCCACCAGGTAGTAGGTCTCGTGCTGGTGGACGCTCTGGCCGTTCCACTGCAGGTCCACCCGCCGCCGCCACACCGCCGGGCCGACCCGGACCGCCGGGAGCTCCAGCCCGATCTCCTCCCGCAGCTCCCGCTGCAGCGCGGCCATGTCGTCCTCCCCGGCGTCGATCCCGCCGCCCGGTGTGATCCACCATCGGGTCCGCGACGCGGGCTCCGTCACCCGCATCAGCAGCACGGCCCCGTCCCGGTCGACCATCAGCGCCCGCACCGCTCGTCGCTCTCCCACGCCCCGATTCTGGCCGACCGCCTACATTCCGACGGCATGGACCTCTTCGCGACCGCCCTCGACACCGCCGCCGCCATACGTCGTAAGGACGTGAGCCCCAGCGAGGTGGCCGACGCCTACCTGGCCCACATGGAGACGCTCGAACCCGCACTCAACGCCTTCGCCCACCGGGCCGACGACGAGGTGCGGGCCGCCGCGGCGAAGGCCACCGAGGTGGTCGCGGGCGTCGCCGACCCCGCGACGCTCCCGCCGTTCCACGGCGTCCCGCTGCCGATCAAGAACCTCAACGCCGTCGGCGGCTGGCCCTGCACCTACGGGTCGAAGGGTGCGTCCCGGGCGCCGCGGGCCCAGTCCGACCCGATCGTCGAGCGCTTCGTCGCGGCCGGCTTCGTGCTGTCGGGCATGACCAACAGCCCCGAGTTCGGCACGATCAGCTACACGGAGTCCGACGCCCACGGCATCACCCGCAACCCCTGGGACACCACCCGTACGCCGGGCGGCTCCTCCGGCGGGGCGGCCGCGGCAGTGGCGTCGGGCATGGCGCCGATCGCCCACGCCTCCGACGGCGGCGGCTCGATCCGCATCCCCTCGTCGTGTTGCGGCCTCGTCGGGATGAAGGCGGGCCGGGCCCGGGTGCCCAACGGACTCGTCGAGATGGAGGGCTTCTCGACCAACGGCGTGGTGGCCCGCACGGTGGCCGACGCCGCCGCGGCGTTCGACGTGGTCGCCGTGGTCGACCCGTACAGCTGGTACGCGGCACCGCAGCCGCCCGAGCCCTGGTCGACGCTCGCCACCCGCGACCCGGGCCGCCTGCGGGTGGGCTACGCGACCGTCGCACCGCTGGGCCTGCCCGTCGACCCGGCGTGCGTCGCCGCGGTCGACACGACGGTCGCCGCCCTCGCCGCCGCGGGCCACGACGTGACCGAGACGGCGCTCGAGGTGCCCGAGATGGACGCGTTCGTGGCGTCGTTCCTCGCCGTGTGGAACACCGGGACCGCCTGGTCGCCGGTCGAGGACTGGGACGCGATCGAGCCCCTCAACGCCGCCCTGCGCGCCGCCGCCCGGGACATCGACTCACTGGCCTACGTCGACGGCATCCGCACCATGCAGACGCTGGCGAAGGCGGTCGTCCGCCCGTTCCTCGACGAGTTCGACGTGGTGGTGACGCCGACCATGGCCTGCCTGCCGCCTGCGGTCGGGACGTGGCGGGAGGGCGCCGACGCCGACCCGACCGTGGCGCTGCTCAACTGCTACCCGATGGCGGTGTTCACCTCGGTGTTCAACGTCACCGGCCTGCCCGCCATCTCCGTGCCGGTGCACGCCGACGAGGCGTCGGGCCTCCCCGTCGGCGTGCAGGTGGTCGCCGGCCCCTGGCGCGACGACCTCGTCTTCCAGGTCGCCACCCAGCTGGAGCAGTCCCTTCCCTGGGCCCACCGCCACGCTCCCATCGGGTAGCCCTTGACATCTCTCTAATCTCGTTAGAGGATTTGAAGCGTGGTAGCTGAGCCGAAGCGGAATCGACAGGCGGAACGGCGTGAGGCGACGCGGGGCGAGATCCTCGACGCGGCGTGGGAGGTCGCCCGGGAGCTCGGCCTCGCGGGCTTGTCGCTGCGCGACGTCGCCGGCCGGATCGGCATGCGGCCGCCGTCGCTCTACTGGTACTTCGACTCGAAGCACGCCATCTACGACGCCATGTTCGCCCAGGGCAACCAGGCGCTCCTCCGGCGGATCGACGAGCGCGACCTGCCGACCGAGCCTCGGGCGCGGCTGCGCGAGGTTGCCCGGGTCTTCATCGAGTTCGCCATGGAGGACCCGGCGCGGTCCCAGCTCATGTTCCAGCGGACGATCCCCGACTTCGAGCCGTCCGCCGAGTCGTACGCCTACGCCCTCGAGGTGTTCGAGCGGGGCCGGCAGGCGCTGGCCGATGCCGGCGTGACCACTCCGGAGCAGCTCGACCTGTGGACCGCGCTGGTCGCCGGCCTCACGTCGCAGCAGCTCACGAACGACCCGAACGGCGACCGCTGGCTGCGCCTGGCCGACGATGCGATCGATATGTACGCCGACCACGTCCTGCCGCGGCGGGCAAACCGGAGGAAGACATGACCATGACCGTCACCGACGTCGGCGCGATCCCGGCCATCGGTCACGCCGAGGCGATGGAGCTGGCGGACGCCGAGAGCCGGCGCCTGCTCGACGTCGTCGACCAGCTCACCGACGAGCTCTGGTCGCGCTCTACCGACTGCGACGGCTGGGACGTCAAGGCCCTGCTCTCCCACGTGCTCGGCCACATGGAGGGCAACGCCCGCGTCCGCGAGTTCGTCCGCCTGTTCCGGCACGCCACCCGGGCAGCGAAGCGCAACGGCTCGGCCATGATCGACGAGATGACCGCCCTGCAGGTGCGCGAGCGGGCGCAGCTGACCCCCGCCGAGCTGGCCCGACGCCTCCACGAGGTCGCGCCCGCCGCCGTGCGCGGCCGGCGGCGCACGCCCGGCCTCGTGCGAGCGCTGCCGTTCAAGCCCGGCGAGCCCTTCGGCGGCACGTGGAAGATGGGCTACCTGATCGACGTCATCATGGGGCGCGACTACTGGATGCACCGGGTAGATGTCACCCGTGCGACCGAGCTCGAGCTGGTGCTGACCCCGGAACACGACGGCCGCATCGTGGCCGACATCGTCGCCGAGTGGGCCCGCACCCACGGGCAGCCGTTCGACCTGGTCCTCGACGGCCCGGCGGGCGGGCGCTACCGCCATGGCACCGCCGGCGAGCAGCTCGAGCTCGACGCCGTCGACTTCTGCCGCATCCTCTCCGGCCGGGACACGGGTCCCGGCCTCCTCTCCCAGGAGGTCCCGTTCTGATGTCCACGACCGTCGACGAGATCGCGGACGGCATCTACCGCATCTCCACGTGGGTGCCCGATGTCGCTCCCCCCGCCGGGTTCACCTTCAACCAGTTCCTGATCGACGCCGAGGAGCCGCTGCTGTTCCACACCGGCGCCCGGGCGATGTTCCCCGTGGTGTCGGAGGCGGTGGCCAGCGTGGTGCCGGTCGAGCGGGTGCGCTGGATCACCTTCGGCCACGTCGAGTCCGACGAGTGCGGGTCGATGAACGAGTGGCTGGCGGCGGCACCGCAGGCCGAGATCGCCCACGGGATGGTCGGCTGCCTCGTGTCGCTCAACGACATGGCCGACCGGCCGCCCCGCGCCCTGGCCGACGGCGAGGTGATGGATCTCGGCGGCAAGCGGGTGCGGCACATCGACACCCCCCACGTGCCGCACGGCTGGGAGGCCCGGGTGCTCTACGAGGAGACCACCGGCACGCTGCTGTGCGGCGACCTGTTCACCCACATCGGCAACCCTGCCGCTCTGACCAGCGACGACGTGGTCGGCCCGGCGATGGAGGCCGAGGCGATCTTCCGGGCCAGCTGCATGGCGCCCGACACCGCCACGGTCATGCGCCGCCTCGCCGAGCTCGCCCCCACGAAGCTGGCCGTCATGCACGGCTCGTCGTTCGAGGGCAACTGCGCCCAGGCCCTGAACGACCTGGCCGACGCCTACGAGTCGACGTACCTCTCGTGACCGAAATTTCGACAGGAATGGTGGCTATAGCGCCATCTCTGTCGATATTTCGGCTGGCGGTCGGTCAGTAGCGGGCGCGGAGGTGCTCGCCGGTGAGCGACCGGTCGGACGCGGCCAGGGCGGCCGGCGTGCCCTCGAACACCACCCGACCACCGTCGTGACCGGCGCCCGGGCCCATGTCGAGCACCCAGTCGGCCCGGGCGACGATGTCGAGGTTGTGCTCGATGACCACCACGGTCCGCCCGCCGTCGACCAGCTCATCGAGCAGGCCGATGAGGTTGTCGACGTCGGCCATGTGCAGGCCGCTGGTGGGCTCGTCCAGGACGAACACGTCGCTGGCCCCGTGCATCTGGATGGCGAGCTTGAGCCGCTGGCGCTCGCCGCCCGACAGCGTGGTGAGCGGCTGGCCCAGCGCCACGTACCCCAGGCCCACGCTCGCCAGCGACGACAGCATCGGCCGCACGGCCTTCTCGGTGAAGAACTCGGCCGCCTCGGTCACCGGCATGGCCAGCACCTCGCTGATGTCGCGGCCCCGCAGCTCGAACTGCAGCACCTCCCGGGTGAAGCGCTTGCCCTCGCACTCCTCGCACGGGCTGGCGACGCCGGCCATGAACGCCAGGTCGGTGTAGATCAGGCCGATGCCGCCGCACACCGCGCAGGCACCCTCGGAGTTGGCGCTGAACAGGGCGGCCTTCACCCCGTTCTCCTTGGCGAACGCCTTGCGGATGGGGTCGAGCACGCCGGTGTAGGTGGCGGGGTTCGACCGCCGTGACCCTCGGATCGGCGCCTGGTCGAGGAACGTCACCTTGTCGGTCCGGGGCAGGCAGCCGTGGATCAGCGAGCTCTTGCCCGACCCGGCCACCCCCGTGACCGCCACCAGTACCCCCAGCGGGATGTCGACCGAGACGTCCTGCAGGTTGTGGAGCCCCGCGTGCTCGATCCGCAGCGTGCCCGTGGGCCGGCGCACCTCGTCGTCGGCCTTGAGCACCTGCTGCTGCTCCAGATGGAGGCCGGTGCGCGTGCCCGATGCCCGCAGCCCGTCCACCGTGCCCTGGTAGACCACGGTGCCGCCCGCCGAACCCGCGCCCGGGCCCATGTCCACCACGTGGTCGGCGACCACGATCACCTCGGGCTCGTGCTCCACCACCAGCACGGTGTTGCCCTTGTCGCGCAGCTGCCGGAGCAGGTCGTTCATGCGCTGGACGTCGTGGGGGTGGAGGCCGACGGTGGGCTCGTCGAACAAGTAGGTGATGTCGGTGAGGCTGGAGCCCAGGTGGCGCACCATCTTCACCCGCTGCGCCTCGCCGCCCGACAGCGATCCCGACTCGCGGTCGAGGCTCAGGTAGCCGAGCCCGATCTCGACCAGGTTGTCGAGCGTGCCGCGCAGCGTCTGCAGCAGCGGCGCCACCGAGGGGTCGTCGATCTTGGCGACGAAGTCGGCCAGGTCGCTCACCTGCATGGCGGCGCACTCGGCGATGTTCACCCCGTCGATCCGGGAGCCCAGGGCCGCGGCGTTGAGCCGGGCGCCGCCGCAGTCACCGCAGGCGGCGAACGTGGCGATCCGCTCGACCTGGACCCGGATGTGCTTCTGCAGCGAGTCGACGTCCTTCACCAGGAAGAGCCGGCGGACCTTGGACACCAGGCCCTCGTAGGTCCAGTTGAACGAGTCGCCCTTGATCTTGGTCTCGGGGCCGTGGAGGAACCGCTCCCACTCCTCGGGCGTGTAGTCGCGCAGCTTCTTGTCGGCGTCGAAGAAGCCCGACTCGGAGAACACCTTCCAGTACCAGCTGTCGACGGCGAAGTTGGGGAAGGTGATGGCGCCCTCGTTGAGCGACAGGTCGCGGTCGACCAGGCCGTCGATGTCGACGGTCGACACCTTGCCGATCCCCTCGCAGGCGGGGCACATGCCCTGCGGGTCGTTGAAGGAGAACATGTTGGAGCTGCCGACGTGCGGCTGCCCGCTGCGGCTGTAGACGAGCCGCAGCATGGAGTAGGCGTCGGTGGCGGTGCCCACGGTGGAGCGGCTGTTGGTGCCCATCCGCTCCTGGTCGACGACGATGGCCGCGCTCAGGTTGGCCAGCGAGTCGACCTCGGGGCGGGGCAGGTTCGGCATGAACGACTGCAGGAACGCCGAGTACGTCTCGTTGATCAGCCGCTGCGACTCGCTGGCGATCGTGCCGAACACCAGCGACGACTTCCCGGACCCCGACACCCCGGTGAACACCGTCAGCTGCCGCTTGGGGATGTCGATGTCGACGCCCCGCAGGTTGTTCTCCCGTGCCCCACGTACCTCGATCTGCTCATGCCCGGTGGCGCTCATTCAGTACAGCGTACAGAGTTTCGGGCCTTGGGTAGGGTCCCCCCATGCTCGTGCGCGACCACTACCCCGCCGGGACGCCCAGCTGGGTCGAGACCACCCAGCCCGATCCCGTGGCCGCGGCGGCGTTCTACGGCGCCCTCTTCGGGTGGACGTTCAACGACCGCATGCCGCCCGACGCTCCCGGCCAGTACCTGGTCGCCCACCTGGAGGACCTCGACGTGGCCGCCGTCGGGTCGCAGTCCGAGGGGACGCCGCCGACGGCGATGTGGCACACCTACGTCACCGTCGACAGCGCCGACGACACCGCTGCCAGGGTGAGCGAGGCCGGCGGCGCGGTGATCTCGGAGCCGTTCGACGTGTTCGACGTCGGCCGCATGGCGGTGGTCGCCGACCCGGCCGGCGCGACCTTCTGCCTGTGGCAGCCGGGCAGCTTCCACGGGGCCGAGGTCGTCAACGCCCCGGGATCGTGGAACTGGAGCAACCTCGCCACTGGCGATCCCGAGGGCGCCAAGGCCTTCTACGCCGCGGTCTTCGGGTGGGAGGCGCGGACGATCAGCCTGGGCGGCTTCGAGGCCACCATGTTCTGCCTGCCCGACTACGGCGACTTCCTGGCCACCCTGGAGCCGGGCCTCCGCGAGCGGCAGGCGGACCAGGGGGCGCCGGAGGGCTTCGCCGACGCCATCGCCTGGTTGGAGACGACGACGAGCGACGAGGTGCCGGCGCACTGGTCGGTGACGTTCAGCGCCACCGACACCAGGGCCACCGCCTCCCTGGCCGCCCGACTGGGCGGAACGGTGATCGTCCCGCCGTTCGACGCCGGCAACGCGACCATGGCGACGCTCACCGACCCCGCAGGCGCGGTGTTCACCGTAAACACGTACACCCCTCCCTCCTGACGACCTGACGCCCCTGACGCTCAGCCCTCCCGGTCGGCGGCTTCGTCCCAGCTGACCACCTCGACGGCGGTCCCGATCGGGCCGGCGTCCTCGAAGTCGAGGCGCAGGGGGAAGGTGGTGCCCGGCTGCAGGGGCGCGGCGAGGCCCTGGAGCATCAGGTGCGGGGCGCCGGGCCGCAGCTCGGTCTCGCCCGAGGGCACGACCAGGCTCACCGCGTCGCCGCTGCTCTCCTGCGCCATGTCGACGTCGCCGCCCATCAGCGCCGCCGACTCGGCGACGTCGCTCGACACCGCGACGAGGCGGTCGTCGGAGCCCGGGTTGTCGACGGTGAGGTACACCGCGGTGGCGCCCTGGTTGGGGGCGGTCCAGGCGTCGCGGACGACGACGCCGCCGCCGCTGTCGCTGCCGGTCCCTTGCTCGTCGCCCGCGGCCGGCTCGTCGTCGGTGCCGTTCGCGAGCAGCGCCACCCCGGCGCCGAGGATGGCGACCGCTACCACCCCGAGCAGGACGACCAGCGGAACGGACGAACGGCCGCGCCCCGGGGCCCCGCTCATCCTCCGCCTCTCCGGCCAGCCGGCTCTGCTACGCAGCGCAACGGTCGCACTACGCGGAGAGTAGGTGAGGCCGGAGGACCGATCGGCCGATTCGACGGGATTTCGCGAGTAGCGGCTGAATCTCACGGGCAGTGTTCGAGCCGCTGCGCTACGGGAGGGTCATGAACCTACGGTTTGCCGGTCACCGGCCGGGGTTGCGTCTCGCGGTCTGTGCCGTCGCGGTGGCGACCGGGTTCAGCGGTGGCGCCGTGGTGGGCCACCAGGTCGGCCCGTTCCGGCCGCCGCCACCCCCGTCGCCACCCGAGCACGAGCACGCGCCGCGGCACGCGCTCGAGTCGGCCGCCTACCGCTTCGAGTCGACGACCACCGCGCTGACGGGAGCGCCCGACGAGGCCTTCGCGTTCCGCATCGTGGGGCCCGACGGCCATCCGGTGCTCGGCTTCGAGCCCCGGCACGAGCGCGACCTCCACCTCGTGGTGGTGTCCCACGACCTGGCGACCTACCACCACCTCCACCCGACCCTCGGTGCCGACGGCACGTGGACGGTCGGCCTGCCGGCCCTCGTCTCGGGCTCGTACCGGGCCTTCGCGAGCTTCGCGGTCCGGGGCGGACCGGACCTGACGCTCGACTCGGAGCTGGAGGTCGTCAACCCCCTGTTCGAGACCGGCCCGACGCTGACGGTCGACGGCTACACGGTCACCCTCACCGGCACGCCGGTCGCGGGGGCGGCGACCGCCGTGACGCTCACCGTCGCCCGCGACGGAGCGCCCGTGCAGCTGGAGCCGTACCTGGGCGCATCGGGCCACCTGGTGGCGGTCGAGGCGGGCGAGCTGACCTACGCCCACGTCCACCCGGTGGACGACGGCGTCTTCATGCTCCACCTCCCCACCCCGGGCGACTACCGGCTCTTCTTCGACTTCGCCCACGCCGCCGCCGTCCACACCGCCGCCTTCACCGTGCACGTTCCATAGGTGCGCGCTTCCTAGGAGGAACCGATGCTCCCCACCCTGCGACCCCTGAAGGTCGTCGCTCCTGCGGTGCGCCGCGCGGCCGAGGTGCGCACCGACCCCGGCGAGGCGTGGGTCGCCGCGGACCGGGCCGCCGCCCGGGCCCGGCTGGTGGCGGTCACGGCGCTGACGTTGGCGGCGGTCGCCGTGTCGCTGGTGGGCATCGCCTGGCTGCCGCTGGTCCTGGCGGCACCGGTCGTCGTCTGGGCCGCGGCGCCCGTCCACCGGCGGGCCTGGGACGACCTCCGCCGGGCAACCCCCTCGGTGGACCTCGCCGCCTCGCTCGCCATCGTGGCGTCGTTCCCCTGGTCGACCGCCGTCTCGGTCGTCCTCGCCTGGCTCGCCGTGGCGACCAACCCGCCGACGCAGCCCGTCCGGAAGCGGCGGGACGCCCGGGGCCTGCCGGCCGGCTGGCAACCGCGGCGGGTGGTGGCGCCGGAGGAGCGGGCCGTGTCGGTGCTGGTGCCCCTCACCCTGGTCGCCGCGGCGGCGTCGGGGTTCTGGCTGGCCGCCGGGGCACCGCTGCCGGTCGCCGCGGCCACCGCGACCAGCGTCCTCCTGCTCGCCGGTCCCAGTGGCCTCCTCCTTGCCCGGCGGGTCGACGGCGAGGCGGCGGCGCTGGCGGCCCAGGTCGACACGGTGGTGCTCCGCCGGACCGGGGTGCTCACCACGGGACAGCCCTGGCTCGTCGACGTGGCGCTAGCCGCCGACGCCGATCCCGACCACATCCTCTGGCTGGTCGGGTCGTTGGCGCGGCGCAGCCCGCACCCGGTGGCGCACGCCGTCGTGGCGGCTGCCGAGCGGCGGGGGCTGCCGCTGGCCGAGGTCGAGCTCCTCGTCGATCGCCCCGGCCTGGGCGTACGGGGCGTGGTCGACGGCACGATCGTGGTGGCGGGCCGGGAGCGCTTCGTCACCGCCTGGGCCCGGGAGCTGCCCGAGCACCTGGCCACGGCCCGGACCGCCGCCGAGACCGCCGGGCAGATCGCCCTGCTCGTCGGGTGGGACGACGCGGTGCGCGCCGTGCTGGTGGTGGGCGACCCGCCCCGCCCGACCGCCGCCGACGCCGTGGCCGCGCTGACCGCGCTCGGGATCGAGCCGGTGCTGGCGTGCGGCGACGACCGTCTGGCGGCCACCGCCATGGCCGACGCCGTGGGCGTCACGAAGGTGGTCCCGCTGGTGCTGCCGGAAGCGACCGCCGGGGTCGTCGCTCAGCTCCGCCAGGACGGGCGCATCGTCGCGACGGCGGCCTCCGAACGCGACACCCCTGCCGACGTGCTCGTCGAGCCCGACCTGTGGGCCGCCGTCGACGCCCTGCGCCGGGCCCGTGTCGTCACCCGCCTGACCCGGCAGAACGTGGCGCTCGCCGTCGGTCTGAACCTCGCCGCCCTCCCGCTCGCCGTGCTGGGCCGCCTCGGCCCCACCCCAGCGCTCGTCCTCGCCGTGGTGTCGGCCGCCGCGGTCGGACTGAACGGCCTACGGATCCGGCGCCTCGGGTCGGTGCGACCGCCGGCCCACCGGCTCGCCCGCTGACGTGGCCGACGCCGCGGCCGCGGCGCAGTCGGAGCAGAGGCCGCCCAGGGCGAGGTGGCTGGGCTCGACGGCGAAGCCGTAGTCGCGGGCGACCCGCCGGGTCACCGGCTGCATCACCGCGGTGGGCACGTCGCGCACGGCACCGCAGCGGCCGCACACCAGGTGGCCGTGGTGGTCACCGTGCAGGTGGTACACGGTCGGCCCGTGGCCGACGTGCAGGTGGGTGACCATGCCCGCCTCGGCCAACCGGTCGAGCGCCCGGTAGATCGTCGACACGTGGATCGCCGGGTGCGCCTGCTGCACCGCGTCGGCGAGGTCGGCCGCCGTCAGGTGCTCCTCGGTCTCGGCCAGCACCTGGACGACGCCCCGCAACGCCGTCGTGACCCGGCCGCCGCGCTCGCGCATGTGCTGCAGCACGGCGTCGACCTGTGGGGCTGGCATGTCCACCCGACCGATCGTAACCAGAAGACGTCATCCATTCGCTCTTGCCACTACGAAGCTACTGCGACAGAGTTGCAGTAATCACGCGAGAGAGGGAGGGGTCGTGCACATTCCCGATGGTTTCGTCGACGCGCCGACGTCGGTGGCGGCGACCGCGGTCTCGGCCGGAGGGCTCGCCGTGTGCCTCCGCCGCTCGGCCGAGGTGCTGGAGGACAGGCTCGCCCCGCTGGCCGGGCTGGTGGCCGCCTACGTGTTCGCCGTGCAGATGCTCAACTTCCCGGTCGCCGGGGGCACCAGCGGTCACCTGCTGGGTGGGGCGCTCGCCGCCGTGCTGGTCGGGCCGTGGGTCGGGGCGCTGTGCGTCTCTGTGGTGCTGGTGGTGCAGGCGCTGCTGTTCGCCGACGGCGGCATCTCCGCCATCGGCCTCAACGTCCTCAACATGGCGCTGGTCGGCGCCTTCGCCGGCTACGGGCTGTTCGTGCTGGCCCGCCGCGTCCTGCCGGCCACCCGGGCGGGCGTCGCCGCGGCCTCCGGCGTCGCCGCCCTGCTGTCGGTCGTGCTGGCGTCGCTGGCGTTCGCCCTGGAGTACGCGCTCGGGGGCACGGGCGGTGCCTCGGTCGACCGCGTGACCACCGCCATGGTGGGCGTCCACGTGCTGATCGGCATCGGCGAGGCGTTGATCACGGCGATGACCGTGAGCGCGGTGATCGCGGTGCGGCCCGACCTGGTGCACGGCGCCACCGACCTGGTGCCCCGGCCCACGCCGGCACCCGTGGCCGCGAAGGCAGGTGCCTGACATGGGCCGCACCCGACTCGCCGTCTTCGTCGGTGCCGGCCTGCTGGTCGCGCTGGCGCTTGCCTTCTTCGTCAGCCCCGAGGCCAGCAGCAAGCCCGACGGCCTCAACAAGGTCGCCATCGACGAGGGCTTCGCCGAGCAGGAAGAGGCGCACGACCTGGAGGACAGCCCCCTCGCCGGCTACGGCGTGGAAGGCGTCGACGACGACCGCCTCGGCACCGGCCTCTCGGGAGTCCTCGGCGTCGGCGCCACGTTCGCCCTCGCCGGCGGCCTGTTCCTCGTGATCCGCCGCCTGCGCCCCACCTCGGAAGGCGAGACGACATGAGTGGCGGGCACGGGCACGCCCACGGCCTCTACCTGCCGCGGCACTCGGTCGTCCACCGGTTGCGGCCGCACGCCAAGGTGGCCGCCACGCTGGCGTTCGTCCTGGCGGTGGTGGCCACGCCCCGCGACGCCTTCTGGGTGTTCGGCCTCGACGCGGTGCTGGTGGCGACCGTCGCCCTCCTGGCCCACGTGTCGCTGCCGACGCTGGCCCGGCGCCTCGCCATCGAAGCGCCGTTCGTCGCCTTCGCCGTCTTCCTGCCGCTCGTCGGCGAGGCGCCCCACACCGACGTCGCGGGCCTGTCGCTGTCGGAGCCGGGGTTGTGGGGTGCCTGGAACATCCTGGTGAAGGGCACCCTGGGCGTCGCCGCCACCGTGCTGCTGGCGTCGACCACCACGATCGCCGAGCTGCTGACCGGCCTGGACCGACTGCGGGTGCCCCGGGCGTTCACGGCGATCGCCGGCTTCATGGTCCGCTACGGCCAGGTGATCGTCGGCGAGGGCCGGCGGATGCGGATCGCCCGCCTGTCCCGGGGCTACGACCCCCGCTGGATCTGGCAGGCCCGGGCGGTCGCCTCGTCGGCGGGCACGCTCTTCATCCGCTCCTACGAGCGTGGCGAACGGATCCACGTGGCGATGCTCTCCCGAGGCTTCACCGGCGAACTGCCGGCGGCCACCCACGACCGGGCCGACGCCCGCGAGTGGCTCGCCGTCGCGCTCGTCCCCGCCCTGGCGGCGACCGCCGCCCTCACCGCCTGGCTGGCGACGTGACCGTGCCCACCCCGAACCCGACCCCGACCCCGGCGCTCGAGGTCGAGGGCCTCGCCTACGCCTACCCCGACGGGCACACCGCGCTCCGCCAGGTCGACCTGGTGGTCCAGCCGGGCGAGCGGGTGGCGCTGCTCGGCCCCAACGGCGCCGGCAAGACCACCCTGATCCTCCACCTCAACGGCATCCTCCAGGCAGCCGGCGGCGAGGTGCGCGTCGGCGGCCTCCCGGTGGCGAAGGCGCACCTGAAGGAGATCCGGCGCCGGGTCGGCGTGGTCTTCCAGGACCCCGACGACCAGCTGTTCATGCCCACCGTGCGCGACGACGTCGCCTTCGGCCCCGCCAACCTGGGCCTGCGCGGCGACGAGCTGGACCGCCGGGTGCACGCCGCCCTCGCGGCCGTCGGGATGACCGAGGCCGCCGACCGGCCGCCCCACCACCTGAGCTTCGGCCAGCGCCGCCGGGTCGCGGTCGCCACCGTCCTCGCCATGGACCCGCAGCTGCTGGTGCTCGACGAGCCGACGTCGAACCTCGACCCGGCCGCCCGCCGCGACCTGGCCGACATCCTCCAGTCCCTCCCCGTGACCGCCATCGTCGCCACCCACGACCTGCCCTATGCCCTGGAGCTGTGCCCCCGCGCGGTGATCCTCAACGAGGGCGTGGTGGTCGCCGACGGCCCGACGCCCGAGATCCTCGCCGACGCCCCGCTCATGGCCGCCAACCGCCTCGAGCTCCCCTACGGCTTCCACCCCACCCACACCTGAAATCTCGACAGAGGTGGCGCCATAGCGACCACTCCTGTCGAGATTTCGGTCGGGATCTACCATCACGGCCGTGCCGGAACCGGGGCGGACGATCGTGCTCTACGACGAGCAGTGCGTCGTCTGCCAGGCCGGCGTCGCCTGGGTGCGGTTCTTCGACCGGCTCGGCGCCACCGAGTGCCGGCCGGTCCAGCGCAGCGACGTACAGGCCCTCCACCCGGACCTCGACGAGCTCACCTGCCTGCGTGACCTCCACCTCGTCACCGCCGACGGCGAGGTTCTCACCAACTGGCCCGCCGTCCGCCACCTGCTCGGAGTGCTGCCCGCCTTCGCCCCGGTCGCCCGGCTGGCCGCCACCCGGGCCGGATCGCGGCTGGGCGAGCGCATCACCCGGGCGGTCACCGAGAGCCGCTGGGAGCTGATCCGGGCCCGAGGCGGCATCCCCCACCACGGCGTCGAGCCGCGACCGCTGTCGCCGTTCGGGCCGTTCTGGGCCTGCTACACCGCCGAGCTGCTGCTGCGCCTGCCGATCGTCCTGGCCGCCACCGTGTCCCGCCAGCTCGGCCAGGTCGGCGCCTACGCCCAGACGTGGGGCCGGCAGGTCCACCTACTCGACGACCGCCTCACGATCTGCTTCCTGTCGGGCCTGCCCACGGCCGTCGTGCCGATCCTGTTCGGCGAGCGCTTCACCCTCTGCGTCTACGACGGAGTCGCCGTCGACCCGGGCGCCACCCGCATGCGGCGCAGCATCGACCGTCACCTCGCCCACCTCGCTCGCCGCGGCCCCACGATCGACACCGTGACCGCCACCCACGCCCACGAGGAGCACGTCGGCAACCTCGAATGGCTGGCGGAGCGGACCGGCGCCCGCCTCGTCGTCCCGCCGGCCGTCGCCCGGCAGCTGCACGAGCCCTACCGGTTGCCCTGGTGGCGCAAGGCGGTCATCGGCGACATCCCGCCGCTGTCGCCCCTGAGCGCCGAGACGGTGGACGACCGCCTGCCGACCCGCCACGGTGCCCTCGACGTGCTCCCCGCCCCCGGCCACAGCTCCGACCACGTGGTGTTCCACGACCCCGACGAGGGCGTCCTGCTGGCCGGCGACACGTTCCTCGGCGCCTACTTCTCCACCCCGAACGAGGACGTCGACGGCGACGCCCTGGTCACGACCCTCGAACGCCTCCTCGACCTCGACATCTCGGTGCTGGTGGAGGCGCACGGCCACGTCCACACCCAGCGCGCCGACGTGCCCGACGTCCCCGGCGTGGTGGTGCGCCAGGACCCCAAGCAGGCCCTGCGCCGCAAGCTCGACTGGCTGACCGGCGTGCGGGCCCAGGTCGCCCGGGGCCGGGCCGACGGCCTGTCCGAGCGGGCCATCGAGGCCACGTGCTTCCCCTGGGGCGCCGCCTGGTCGCTGGAGAGCAAGGGCAGCGACGAGATCGCCCGCCTCCTCACCGGCGGCCGCTTCTCCCGCACCCAGGTCGTCCGCAGCTTCCCGGCCTGAGCCGGCAGCCCGGCCCGGCGCCTACGTCCGGGTCTTGTTGGCGGTCTTGATCAGCAGCTCGAGGCTGACGTCGACGGGCAGCGCCGCGGCCTGCAGGCGGGTGAACAGCTCGTCGTAGCGCTTCACCGCCGACTCCTCGGTGAGCATCAGGTCGTCGGTGACGGTGTCGACCGCCACGACCACCGGGTCGCCCGGGTCGGGGAAGGTGTAGATCGAGAACGCCGAGCGGGGCACGGCGTAGCCGTCGATCACCGCTTCGATCGGAAGCACCTGCACGGTGGTGTGGGGCTCGCCGTTGACCCGGGCGGCGACGTGGTAGAGCTGGGCCTTGAGGACCTCGGGCGGTGCGGCCACCCGCCGGATCGCCAGCTCGTCGATGATCACTTCGTAGGTGGGCCCGCCGGGACGGCGCAGCATCCGCTGCCGCTGGTTGCGGGCCTCGATCACCTTGTCGGCGGCGTAGCCGGCCGGACCGGAGCGCTTCTCGGCGTCGATCCGCGCCCGGGTGAACTCGGGCGTCTGCAGCAGGCCGGGCACGAACGTCATCTGGAACTCCCGGATGGTCTCGGCGCCGGCCTCGAGGTTGGCGTACAGCGCCTGGCGCTCGCCCATCGCCTTGTTCGACTCCCACCAGCCCCGCTCGCCGGCCTCACGGGCGATGGTGACGATCTGCGTCCAGCGCTCGCCGTCGACCTCGAGCGCGTCGAGGATGCGGATGATGTCGGCCTGGTCGACCACGTGGCCGTTCTCCAGCCGCGAGATCTGTGCGCGGCTCTGACCGATCGCCTTCGCCAGTTGCTCGTGGGTGAGTCCCGCCTGCGTTCGCAGCGACCTCAACTCGGCCGCAAGTCGCATGCGACGTACGTAAGGGCTGATCATTCGGTCCTCCGGACAGCCGCCTCTCCCGCACATTACGTGGTCTTGCGCGCGCGGGCTACTGATACCCACGTCAGAAAGTGCAACGACTGCACTTGCAGGATGCCCTCTGTCGATAGATACTGCACATTCAGGAAGTTTGGACAGTACAGGTAAGTGGTCCGACCGAGTCACCGGTCAGTACGGAAAGGGGTGATGTGGTGACTGAGCCGAGCAGGTTTACCAACTGGCGCAAATCCACCATGTCGAGCGCGGGCGACAACTGCGTCGAGGTGGCTTTCGCTGCCGACGGCTACGTGGGGGTGCGCGACTCGAAGGAGCAGGGGCTGGGCCCGGTGCTGGAGTTCACGCCGTCGGAGTGGGATGCGTTCCTCGACGGTGCCTCGAAGGGGGAGTTCAACCGCAGGTAGCCGTCTGACCTGCCGAAATACCTGGCCGGAGCTGTCGTCCACCTGCGACAGCTCCGGCCTTTCCCGTTTGTGACAATCCTGTCAACCAAGGGCCGAAACCCTTGCGGTCGGGCCCGTACGGATGGATACTGAGGACGGTCAGTAATTCTGGACTGTGCAACTCGCAGAGCTGACGCAAGGTCCGATCCGTATCAACAGCAGCCATGAAGGATGGGGAATGGCCGTTGCAACAGGTGGCGGAACGACGTGAATCTCCTCGCAGAGCCTCCTCGCGGCCCAGGCCGCGTGACCGGCGGACTCCTCGGTGTCGCCGGAGCTGAGGCCTGGCGCGGCGCGCCCGGCGGCTTCGAGGCCGGGGGACCCGTGACCGCAGCGCTCCTCGACCTCGGCCGCAGCTACGTCACCGACGAGGACAACCTCGACGCCGAGGCACCACTCGACGTGGCCTGCCGCCACCAGGGCGTCCCGGCAACCGGATGGCTGCTCCCCGTGGCGGTCGCCCGGGCCGGCAGCGACCTCGTCGACGACACCCTCCTCCTCGCCGCGGCGGCCGGCGCCACGCCCGACGTGCTGGGCGCCTGCCTCACCTACGTGACCCTCGCCTCCGAGCTCCTCGACGCGCAGACCGTGCCCGTCGCGATCGAGCTCGCCACCTGCAAGCCGATCGCCGTCGCCGTCGCCGAGGCCACCCGCCCGGCCAGCGGCTCCCAGCCGACCCGGCCCCGGCTGTGCGGCATCGGCCCGATCGACGCCGTGAACGCCGGCATCTGGGCGCTCACCCAACCCGGCTACCGGCTGGCCAGCCTGGCTGCCAGCCTCGCCCACTGGTGCGAGCCGTGGGTCGCCGCTGCGGCCGCCGGCCTGCTGGGGCTGCGCGACGGCTGCGCCGCCGTCCCCGCCCAGTGGTACCGCCTGGTGGGCGCCGCCCAGGACTGCATGGACCTGGCACCCGAGCTCTTGCGCAACGACCCCTACCCGCACGTGCGGGAGAGGATCGCGACGTCGTCGCTGGCCTCCTGAAGGTCGCTCCGGCGCGAGACCGCGTGGCCGTGCCCCCCTCCTGACCGGGGAGGCACGGCCACGCAAGCAACGGCGTCGCCTGGCTGGCGGGCGGTCAGGCGGCGCCGTTGCTGCAAATGCTGTCCTGGTGGTCGGCCCACTGGTCGACCGGCAGCATGTGGTAGCTGCCGTCGGAGCAGGTGAGGTCGGTGTGGACCTCGCCGAACGTGCCGACGTCCGGGTCGTCGTCCCAGCCGGGCGCCGACCAGACGTGCACCATCCAGGGGCTCACCGGCAGGATGTTGCCGCCGGCCGCCTGGCACTGGGCGTCGGTCGACTGCCGGTCGAGGCCGAACGGCACGTCGATCTCGCCGTCGGGCTGGTACTTCAGGCAGAGCTGCTCGTGGTAGTGCCACACGTCGTTGGGCCCGGCGAAGCCCTCGGGCTCGGTGTCGCTGAGCGACAGGTACATGAAGCCGGCCACCTGTGACGTGGGCTCGGTGCCCTCGTAGATGATGGCCAGCGGGTGGAGCAGCGCGGTGCGGTCCATGACGCCGGCGCGGTTGGTCTCCTCCGGGCCCATCCTCCCGTAGTGGGCGCCGATGCCGGGGAAGTAGGGGCCGATGCGGCGGTAGCCGTTGGCCTCGGCGGCGGCGACCGTCGGGTTCTGGGCCGCCACCTCCCGGGTCACGGCCAGCTGCTCGTCGAGGTCGGCCTGGGTGGCGGCGTCGAGCTCCTCGGCGACGATCTCGTGGTGGTGGCCGTTGCGCAGCGACGACAGCCCCCGGTCGTCACCCGTGCTGGCGGCGGCGGGGTTGGCCATCGCCTCGTGGTCGTGGCCCGAGCCGGCGGCCTCGTCGTGGCCGTCGCCGTGCTCCCCGTGGCTGGTGTGGGCGTGGTTGCGGGCCGACGGCGACGCCAGGGCGACGCTGGCGACGACCACCACGACCGCCGCCGTCGCGGTGACGGTCGGGAGCGACCGTCCGAGCGCGGCCCCGAGCGTCGGCCGGAACAGGGCGACGGCCGCCAGCGCCACCAGCGCCAGCTGCAGGCCGACGGTGGTGAGGTCGATCAGCGAGGCCGACTCGGCGTGACCGGCGTGCGGCCCGAACGGCGAGCCCGCGGTGCGCGTCACCGCCCACGCCCCCACGAACAGCAGGTTGGCGGCGAGGCCGAGGCGCAGCAGCTCCCGGCGGGAGCGGGTCAGCACCAGCACCGCCCACGCCAGCTGGAACCAGCCGGCGACCGCGAAGGCGACGCCCTCGAGCGCCCACTCGTCCATGTGCGACGGGACCATCGCCAGGTGGATCACCCCCGCCGCCCCCGACAACGCCGCCAACAATGCGCGGAGCGGCTCGCCCTGCCCAGACCGGACGTCACTCATCTCGTTCTCCCCCCAGTACCTGTCCCCGCCCTGGACTATGACAGGTTCCCCTCCGGATTGGGCGACGATCACGTGTAGCTGCGGGCCTGGAGGCCGTACAGCTCGGCGTACAGGCCACCGGGGCGGGCGACCAGCTCCTCGTGGGTGCCGGTCTCGGCCACCCGGTTGCCGGCCACGACCACCACGAGGTCGGCGGTGCGGACCGTGGAGAAGCGGTGGCTCACCAGCACGGTGATCGCCCCGGTCTCCTGGGCCACCACCCGGGCGACGCCGGTGAAGTGGTCGAACAGCTCGTGCTCGGTGGGGGCGTCGAGGCTGGCGGTGGGCTCGTCGAGCACCAGCAGCAGCGGCGCCGCCCGCATCATCGCCCGCGACACCGCCACCTTCTGCCACTGGCCGATCGACAGCTCGGTGCCGTCCTCGAACTCCCGTCCCAGCTGGGTGGCCAGGCCCTGGGGCAGGACCTGGTGGAGGTCACCGGCCGCGGCACGGGTGGTCGCCTCGGCCACCGCCGCGTCGTCGTCGGCGTGCGGGAGCCAGCCGACGCCGATCGAGTGGCGGGCCACCAGCTGGAGGTGGGCGAAGTCCTGGAAGGCACCCGACGTGCGGACCCGCCAGTCGTCCACCGGGATGTCGGCCAGGTCGACGCCGTCGACGGTGATGCGCCCGGCGGTCGGCTCGTAGAAGCGCAGCAGGAGCTTGACCAGGGTCGTCTTGCCGGCACCGTTCTCCCCCACGATCGCGACGGTCGACCCTGCAGGGAGGTGCAGGTCGACGCCGTCGAGCACCGGGCGGTCGGTGCCCGGGTAGGCGAAGGCGACACCGGCGAACGTGATGCCGTCGCGCAGCGTGTCGGGCGCGGCCGCGGGGCGGGCGGGCGCGGTGGCCGCCTCGGTCTCGGCGACGTAGCGGGTGAGCCAGCGGTAGCGGCTGACGGCCCGGGAGGTGCGCGAGAACCAGGTGGCGTTGTCCACCAGCTCCGCCAGCTGGCCGTTGATCTGGGCACCCAGGCTCAGCGTCAGGACGACCGCACCCACCGACAGGGCGCCGTCGACCACCTGGCCCGCCACGAACCCGACCGCGGTCATGTAGGCGACGGCGAACAGCGCCCAGGCCACCGACAGGGTGAGGGCGGCCCGCACGTCGACCGCGGCGTGGCGGCGCTCGATGCGGCGCATGAGCTCCTGGTAGCGGTCGACCAGCTCGTCGCCGAGGTCGAAGATCCGCACCTCCTTGCCCGCCGCCGGCTGGGTGGCCAGCTCCATCAGGTGGATGCCGAGGCGGCTGTCCTGGGCGGTCTGCTCGCGGGCGTCCTCCCACCAGGCCTCGGCCCGCAGGCCCAGGACCAGGGCGGGGACGCCGGCCAGCGGCAGCAGCCCCAGCGCCGGGTGCAGGCCGGCGAACACCGCGATCGTGGCCACCAGCTGCACCACCGCGGCCAGCGACCAGGCGATCGGCATGAACGGGTTCACCAGGTAGTGGCGGTCGCTGCGCAGGAGCTCCATCTGGTCCTGGTGCTCGGGGCGCTCGTGGTGCTCCAGGCTCGGCGCCCGGGCCGACAGCTCGATCACCTCCTCGTCGAGGAAGAGGATGGTGTGCTCCCGCAGGCGCATACGGACGGTGACCGACGCCCAGTCGAGCATCCGGTTGGCGGCGGTGAGGCCGGCGACGATGGCGACGCCGCGCAGAGCCGTGCCCGAGTCCTGGGCCACGATCCCGTCGGCCATGACTCCGAGGCCGATCGCCCGGAGCGGCCGGGTGACGGGGACGAGCGCGGTCGCGAGGAGGGCGCCGATCGAGCGGGTGCGGTCGGCCCGCCACGACGACCGCAGCATCACCCCGAGGTTGGCGAGGGTCTCAGGCACGGCTCAACTCGCCGTCGTCGTCGCGGAAGCGGGCGGCCTGGAGGTCGTACATCACCGCGTACCGCCCACCGGCGGCGACCAGCTGGTCGTGGGTGCCGTCCTCCACCACCCGGCCGTGCTCGACCACCACGATCCGGTCGGCCCGGCGCACGGTCGAGAAGCGGTGCGACACCACGATCGTGGTGAGGCCACGGGTGAGGTCGAGGAAGCGGTCGTAGACCTCGGCCTCGCCGCGGACGTCGAGCGCGGCGGTGGGCTCGTCGAGCACCAGGACGCCGGCGCCCGCCTGCACGGCGTAGACGGCCCGGGCCAGGGCGAGGCGCTGCCACTCGCCGCCGGACAGGTCGGTGCCGTCGTCGAACTGGCGGCTCAGCACCGTGTCCCAGCCGTGCGGCAGCTTGGCGACCACACCCTGGGCACCGGCCGCCGATGCCGCTCGATCGAGCCGCTCCGGCGTTCGCTCGACGTGGAGGGCGCCGAACGCGACGTTGTCGGCGGCCGACAGCTTGTAGGGGACGAAGTCCTGGAACAGGGCCGCCATCCGGCGCTGCCACGAGGCGGCGTCGAGGTCGCGGAGGTCGACGCCGTCGGCGGTGATGCGCCCGCCGGTCGGCTCGTAGAGGCGGGCCAGCAGCTTGACCAGCGTCGTCTTGCCGGCGCCGTTCTCCCCCACGATCGCCAGCGACCGGCCGGCCTCGATCTCCAGGTCGAGGCCGTCGTACACCGGGACGGTCGTACCCGGGTAGGCGAAGTGCACGCCTTCGAACCGGATGGCCCGCCGGGGCAGGCCGTCGGCGTCCCGCTCGCCGACGGTGGCCCTGGTGGGCACGGCTCGCTCCAGCGCCCGGAGGCGGCGGGTGGCGGCGGCCGCGTCGGCGACGAAGAGGAAGCCCTCGCCGAACTGGCTCAGGCTCGACGCCGCGATCGTCACCTGGGCGTAGACCAGCGCCGCCGCCAGGCCGATCCGGCCGTCGACCGCGGCCTGCGCCACCAGGGCGATCGCCCCGCCCTCGATCGCCAGCAGCATCCCGGCCACCGCCAGGGCCACCGGCCCGCCGCTGCGGCGCCGGCGCCACACGTCGTCCATCACGGCGAGGTACTCGCGGCGGTAGCTGCCGCGGAGCCAGCCGGCCAGCGAGAACACCCGGGCCTCCTTGGCCGCCTCGGGCTCGACCGCCAGCCGGCGGACGTACTGTGAGCGGCGCAGGCCCTCGGTGCGACCCATCACCGCGGCGGTCACCTGGCCCCAGTGCCAGCGGCGCCAGCGGTAGGCCACCACGTGGGCGACGCCGAGACCGGCGGCCAGCGGTGGCGAGAAGCCGGCCAGGAGCACCAGCGACAGGAGCCCCTGCAGGCGCTGCGCCAGCACCTGGTAGGCGTGGTAGACGCCCATCCCCGGCGTCGCCACGGTGACCACGCCCTGGGCCTGGGCCATCAGGTCGAGCACGGCCGGGTCCTCCAGGTGGGCGACGCCGCGGGGACGCGACACCGCCCGCATCACGTCGACCGTCAGCGCGGCGTCGACCCGCCGCATCAGCGCCGAGCTCAGCGCCTCCCGCACCGGGCCGGCCACGTGCACGGCGAGGTACACGAGGGCGGCGACGACGAAGGCGGGCGCCACCCGGCCGGTCGTGTCGTCGCCCGCCCGCACCGCCTCCTCGGCCCGTCCCGCCACGATTCCGGCGGCCACGTTGAAGGCCGGCGGCAGGCACGCCGAGAGGACCGCCACCCCGCCGGCGACAGCCGCCAGGAGGGGGCTCGCATCACGGGCCGCCCGCAACAGGACCGCCCGGTCCCCCACCGCCGCCACCCACCCGTTCCCCTCCGCCACACCCCCAGTGTGACCGCCCTCCAGTGCGGTGGTCCTGCGAGATTCCCGGGTTGAAGCAGGGGGTTGTACCCCCAACATGACCCATGCGCCGTGGTCGGCATGGTGCACGCCCGGGAGCCGCGGCCCGCCCCGGCCAAGGCACCGACACCCGACACGACCCTGCAGGAGAGATCGTCCGGCGCCTCGACGCCCTCGAGGCCCGGCTCGCCAGATGACCGGGCTACCTTCCCCGGTGATGGCGACGGGCGACGGGGTGGGGAGACGGAGAGCGGTGGCGGCGGCGGGGACCTCGTTGTTCCTCGCCTTGGCGCCCGGTGTGGTGGCCGGGGTCCTCCCCTGGTGGCTGACCGGGTGGGATGCCGGCGAGCCGGCGTGGGCGGTGGGCGTCCGGGTCCTCGGCGGCGTGCTGCTCGTTGCCGCGGGGGTGGTGATCCTCGTCGCCTTCGCACGGTTCGTGGTCGAGGGTGTCGGTACGCCGGCGCCGGCCGCACCGACCGAGAAGCTGGTGGTCGGTGGCCTCTACCGCCACGTCCGCAACCCGATGTACCTGGCGGTGGGGACGGCGATCGTCGGCCAGGGCCTGCTGCTCTCCCGCCCGGTGCTGCTCGCCTACGCCGCGGTGATCACCGCGGCCAACGCCGCCTTCGTCCGCTGGTACGAGGAGCCGACGCTGCGACGCCAGTTCGGCGGCGACTACGACACCTACCGCCTCGCCGTACCCGGCTGGATCCCCCGCCTCCGCCCCTGGGACGGGGCCTGACCCGAGGCGCGGGCGCTCAGTACTGCGGGAGGGCGGAGGCGATCAGGTCGGCCATCGCCTGGGCGCCGGTGCGGCTCAGGTGGATGCCCTCGCCGTCGCCGAACCACTCGGGATGGGCGGATGCCGCGGTGTGCCAGTCGAGCACCCGCAGGTTGGGCCAGCGGGCGGTGGCGGCGGTGATCACCGCGTTGTTGCCGGCCTCGTAGGACCGGGGCTCGTGGAGGGTCAGGGCGATCACCAGGCGCTGGTCGGCCACCTCGTACATCAGGGCGTCGAACTCCTCGGCCGACATGGGGCCGTTGTTGCCCTGCTGGATGACGACGGCGCCGCCCAGGTGACCGGCGCCCCGGGCGGCCCGCAGCGCGTCGACCCCGCTGGGGATGTCCTCGTCGCCGCAGCCGTCGCCCCGCCAGGTGGGCTGGCGGCAGCCCCGGGCGTCGACGTTCACCGACCAGCCCGGGATGCCCTGGATGGTCGACACCGCGCCCCGCATCACCGAGTCGCCCACCGCCAGGAGCGTGTGGCGGATCGGGGCCGGCAGCGGCGGGGCGGTGCGGGTGAGGGCGAGCATCTCGGGCGACTCGGTGAAGCCGACCGCGATCGAGCCCCGCGACTCGCCGGCGTCGAGGCGGGCGGTCCAGGCGGCGAGGCCGGTCGGGTCGACCTTGCGGCGCAGCACGTCCTCGTAGAGCGACGACACGAACCGATCGCTGGGCTCCGAGCCGTAGCGGCCGGCCAGCACCTCGTCGGCGAGGGCGGCCAGCGGGGTGCCGTCCAGGTAACGGGCGACGGCGGCGTCGAGCGTCGGACGGTCGGGCCACGTGCCCTGGAGGCCCAGGTAGAGCCGTACCACCGAGTGCTCGATGCCCGGCGGGGCGAGCAGCGGGCGGGGCGGGACGGGCGGTGCCGTGCCGGTGCGGGCCACGTACTCGGGCGACTCGCTGAGCGCCACCAGCAGGGCGACTCGACTGGCGCCGGCGGCCAGCTGGTCCGTCCACAGCGTCCGGTCGGCGGGCCGGGGTGCCCGGTCGAGCAGGTCACGGTAGATGCGGTCGACGTACTCGGCGTCGCGATGGGCGCCGTAGGCCTTCACGAACTCGGGGCCGGCGGCGACCTCCTCGCCGAGCTGCAGCAGCGGCTCGCCGTCGCGGTAGCGGCTGACCAGCCCGTCGACGCGGGTGCCCTCGGGGCGGCGACCCTCGGAGGCGAGCAGCAGCCGCACGACGGAGTCCTCCACCCCGGGCTCGGCCAGCGGCAGCCGCGTCGGCCCGGCGGCCTGCTTCGACGGGACCGACGAGTGGTGGTCGTGGACGACGAAGGCCGCGGTCGCCGCCAGTGCCACGGCCCCCGCGGCGAGCCAGCGGAGGCGCATCGACTCATCGTGGCACCGGCGACCCCACCGCGCGCGGACGGGTCCTCTTCGCAGAGCTCAGTCGTCGTCGACGATGGTGCCCAGCGCCAGGGGGTCGTCGAGGGTGACGGTCGAGGGGGCGACGACCAGGACCGCGAACTGCTCGTCGGCCTCACGGCGGCGGTCGCCGCGGACCTGCACCGGCAGGTCGACGCTGGTGGCCCCCGCCGCCAGCGTGCGGCAGAACACCGCCAGGTCGAAGTCGTTGCCGGCCGACGCCGTCAGCGGCAGGGTCACCAGGCACACCGGCGTGTCGACGGCCAGGGGCCGCGAAAGGCGGGCCGTGAACGTCGCCGGGCGGCGGCCGCTGTCGCCCTCGGTCACCGACACGTCGGCGACCGTGAGGTGCGGCCGGCTGTCGAACCGGGCGACCTGCGGGTCGTGGTCGCTGAGGCCGCGGGCGCCGTCGCCGGGGTGGTCGGCCGGCCAACCGGCGTTGACGTGGGCGATCCGGGCCTCCACCAGGTCGTCGTGCAGCCGGCCGTTGACGAACAGCTGGTCGAGCGTCTGGCCCTGCCCCTGGAACACGTAGGAGTAGGCGGCGCTGGGCGACTCGGCCACCAGGTCGTCCCACAGGTTGAGCAGCCCGGCGTCGTAGAGGGGGCCGAGCTGGTCGGACGGGAACAGCGGGTCGCCGGGGGCGAACGGGTCGTCCGGGCGGGGGAAGACGTTGAGGTCACCGCCGTAGACGACCCGGGCGTTCGGGTCGGCGGCCTCGATCGCCTCGACGATGGCGGCGCCGTAGGCCGCCTGCTCGGTGCGCTGGCCCACCCGGCCGTCGGGGCCCGAGGAGAAGTGGTTGCTGATCCCCCACACGTCGAACGCATCGGCCGAGCCACCCGAACCCGGTTGCGCCTTCACCCGGAAGCGGGCGACCTGCGGGGCTCGCGTGTAGACGTCGCTGCCGTCGGTGCCGGTCGACGTGTCGACGTCGTCGGGCAGGTCGGCGTTGAGGGCCTTCGGGTTGGCGACGTCGGCGTTCGACGCCAGGCCCGGCGCCCGGTAGTCGACCCCGGGCGAGCTGCCCAGCACCGCGTCGCCGGCCGCGGCGGCCGGGAGGCTCACCCGGTCGGTGCGGTAGAGGAAGCCGGAGACGATGCCCCGGTCGTCGGCGCCGTCGCGGTCGAGGGCGGCGTCGTAGGTGCCGCCACCCGCCGCGGCGACGGCCAGCGCCAGCTCCTGCAGGGTGTCGGGCTTGCCGTCGCCGGCCTCGGCCCCGCCACAGGCCAGCGCACCCGTTGTCACCGAGCAGATGTCCTGGTCCTCGCCCTCCTGGGTGAAGAGGATGTCGGGCGAGTGCAGGTCGTTCTTGATCTGCTGGGCGATCTCGCCGAGCCGGGCCTGGTAGACGGCGTCGCTGGCGGGCACGTAGTCGAACGGCGGAGCCACCCCCGGGCACCCCGTGTTGCCGACGAAGTCGCAGCCGTCGTTGTGGTCGTCGCGGAAGTCGTAGAGGTTCTCGACGTTGTACGACGCGATCGCCACCTCCCGCCGGCGGTCGGCCGCCGCGGGCGGCAGGTTGGTCGACGGGTCGGTGCCCGGCGTGAACGCCGCCGACTCCACCTGCACGCCGAACTTCTCGAAGGAGAAGAAGAGGCCACCGACGGCGTCACCCTCGAGGGTGTCGAACAGGCGAGCGGGTGGCAGCAGCGTGAACGAGTCGCCCGACTGGGCCTTCACGCCCAGGCTGGCGAGCATGATGCGGTTGCCGTTGCCGTCGTCGAACAGCGGGTCGGGCTGGTTGTCGAGCGGGTGCGGGTCGCGGAACACCCGGCGGGCGTAGGGGTCGGTGCGGTCGAGCAGCGGGTCGTCGGGCCGGACCACCCACACCTCGGCGTCGGCGGTCCCGGGGAAGACGTCACGGCCGCTGGTCGCCACCGAGCCGGACGGCACCCGGATGCGCTGGCCCTCCCGGCGCTCCCAGTAGCGGTTGGCGGCGGCCAGGTCGGTGGGCGGGGCGGCCTCGGTGACCACGACGTCGGCATCGGGGTCGTGCCCCGTGCCCACCACCTCCACCAGGCGGGGGCTGCTCAGCTCGGTGAGGGCGAAGAACTCGACGACGCTCGCCCGCAGCACCATCTCGTCGCCCACCTGGGGCAGGTAGGCGGGGCCACCGTCGACCCGCAGCAGCGTTGTGAACCCGCCGATGAACACGAAGACGCCGTCGGACGTGTTCGGGTCGGCGTCGGCCGTGGCGGGGGTGTTCTGCAGGAAGAAGCCGTGCTGCAGAGCACCCGACGACGTACGGGCCAGGGTCTTCTGGGTGACGACGCCCTGCACGAACACCTGCTGGCCCTCCAGCGGCGACTCGAAGGTGGCGCCGTCGGTGGTGTCGGTGACCGCGCCCTGCACCTCGCCGATGGGCCGGAGGACCGGCGGCGGCGTGGTGGTCTGGTCGCCGGGCAGCCCGATGCCGTCGAGGGTGTTCTGGGGGAAGCCGTTCCACTCGACGCTCGGGTCGAAGGCGTCGGCGCCGTCGGTGTCGCCGGCCTCGATCCCCGGCTTGCGCCGGATCGTGTTGTCGGCCGTGCCGACGTCGCCGCCGCCCCACTCGGTGCCGGGGTCGAACCCGATCTGGCCGATCACGTCGACCAGGGCCCCTGCTCTCCGAAGCGCGACCGCGTCGTCGCCGTTCCAGTTGGCGACGGCGGGAGCGAGCTGGTCGGCCTGGGCCACGATCAGCGGGTCGGCGTCGGCCCGCGACATCACGAACACGTCGCCGCTCGCCACGGTGCCGGTGAGCGCCACCGTCTGGCTGGGCGCCGCGGCGCCGTTGCTGTAGAGCTCGAGCGTGTAGCCGCCGGCGGCCAGGTCGACGGGCGCGCCGGTGCCGTTGGAGATCTCCACCGCCTTGTTGAAGCCGCTGCCCTCGATGTACTCGGAGAACAGCAGCTCGGTCGGCGCCGCCGCGACCGGTGGCACCGCCAGCGTGACCGAGACGACCGCCAGGAGCGCGACCGCGCCAACGGTGATGACCCTGCCCGACAACCTGCCCATCGATCCTCCCCGAGATCTCCGCCTTGAGCCGGACAGTACGACCCGTGTCCAGACGCCCCCTTGCGGTCGCGCGACAGGTGGGTGAACAGTCGGAGTCGGCGTGGCGACGCTGCGGCCGGCCAGGCCGAGCAGCGTTACCCTCGGGCCACGTGGAGCCGCCATCGCCTGCGCCGCCCGAGTCGCCGGAGTCGCCCGACCTGAGCGTCGGCGCGCTGGTGCGGCAGGCCGTCACCCGGTCGGTCGGCCAGCTGCTGCGCCACGACCCGGGTGCCCGGCGCGGCGATCCCGACGACGTCCACAAGTTCCGGGTCGGCACCCGCCGCCTCCGGTCCGACCTGGGGACCTTCCGCCTGGTGCTCGACCCCGAGTGGGCCAAGCCGCTGCGCCGCGAGCTGTCGTGGCTGGGCGGTGAGGTCGGCGCGGTGCGCGACCTCGACGTGCTGCTGGAGCGGCTCACCGCCCAGGTGGCCACCCTGGCGCCCGTCGACTCGACCGCCGCCGACTCGCTCGTCGGCCACTTCCGGCGGGCCCGGGTGCGCGCCCACGCTGCGCTGCAGCAGACCCTGCTCGGCCAGCGCTACACCGACCTGCTGCACGACCTCGTGACCGGCGCCGAGACGCCCCGCTTCTCGCCGCCGAACGCCGCCCTGCAGTCGGGGCGCGAGCTCGGGGCGGAGGTGGGCCGGGGGGTGTGGGAGACGCTGCGTCAGGCCGTCGACGACCTGCCCGACGACCCGCCCGACGAGGAGCTGCACCAGGTGCGCATCCTCGCCAAGCGCTGTCGCTACGCCGCCGAGGCGGTGGCGCCGGCGATCGGGCCGGATGCCGCCGCGTTCGCCCAGGCCATCGCCGACCTGCAGACGGTCCTGGGCGACCACCAGGACACCGTGCTCACCGAGGCGGCGCTGCGCCGGGCAGCCGACGCACTCCCCCACCTGGCCCCGCTGGCCGGCGAGCTGATCGTGCGGGAGCGCACCGACCGCGCCCGCCTCCGCGCCGAGTGGCCCGCCGTCTGGGAGGCTGCCGCCGCCGAGGACCTGCGCCGCTGGATGGCCCCGCCCCCGCCGGTGTGACCCACCCACCCCGAAATTGCGTGCGTGGTGGCCCTGGAGCGGCCACAGGCCACGCAATTTCCGGGGGTCAGACGTAGCCGCGCATGACGACGGCGTCGGCCACCCGCTGCACGCCGAGGGCGAAGGCGGCGGTGCGCAGGCTGATGTGGTGCTCGTCGGCGCAGGCCTGGGTGTCGCGGTAGGCCTTGGCGAGCCGGTCGGCCAGCTCGGTGAGGAACCGCTCCTCCTTCCACGTGAACTGCTGGATGTTCTGCGTCCACTCGAAGTAGGAGCCGGTGACGCCGCCGGCGTTGGCGAGGATGTCGGGCACCACCACCACGCCGCGGTCGGCCAGGAGCTTGTCGCCGCCGGGGGTGGTCGGGTAGTTGGCGCCCTCCACCACGATCTTCGCCCGGATGCGCTCGGCGTTGGCGTCGGTGATCACAGGGCCGAGGGCGGCGGGGATCAGCACGTCGACGTCGAGCTCCAGCAGCTCCGGGTTGCCCACCGCCTCGACGCCGTCCTTGCCGACCGCGTCGACCACCGAGCCGCCCGCGCGGGTGGCGGCGGCAAGGGCCTCGATGTCGAGCCCCTCGGGACGGACGACGCCGCCGTGCACGTCGGACACGGCGACCACAGTGGCGCCCCGCTCGACCAGCTCCCGCGCCGCCCACGAGCCCACCTGGCCGAAGCCCTGGATGGCGACCCGCTGCTGGGCCAGTTCGAGGCCGAGGTGGGTGCACACGGCGTCGAGCACGTAGATGGCGCCCCGGCCGGTGGCCGACTCCCGCCCCGGCGCCCCGCCGAACGCCAGCGGCTTCCCGGTCACGATCGCCGGCGAGTAGCCGTGCAGCAGCGAGTACTCGTCCATCATCCACGCCATCACCTGGGCGTTGGTGTTGACGTCGGGGGCGGGGATGTCGCGGTAGACGCCCAGCACGTGGTGGATCGAACGGGTGTAGCGCCGGGTCAGGCGCTGGATCTCACCCTGGCTCATGGTGGTGGGGTCGACCTCCACCCCGCCCTTCGCGCCGCCGAAGGGGACCTCCAGGAGGGCGGTCTTCCAGGTCATGAGCGCCGCCAGCGCCCGCACCTCGCCCAGGTCGGCCGACGGGTGGAAGCGCACGCCGCCCTTGTACGGCCCGCGGGCGCCGTTGTGCTGCACCCGGAAGCCCCGCACGACGGTGAGGTCGCCGTTGTCGAGGCGCACCGGCACCTGCACGGCGACCTCCCGGTAGCTGCTGCCCAGCACCTCCTGCACGTCCGGGTCCAGGTCGATGATCCGCGCCGCCTCGGCGAAGTAGACGTTGACGGCCTCGACCGGGGAGAGCTCCATGCGCCGGACGGTACTCACCTTCCCGGAACCGGAGATGGACGGGCGGTGTAGGACGGCGCATGCAACGACGACGTGGTGCTGCGCTCCTCCTGCCGGCGATCCTGCTCCTGTCCGCCGCCTGCTCCGACGACGACGGAGGCGGGGCCGGGGACGGCGACGGGGGCGGGGGCAGGGCCGGGGAGGTCGATTCGGCTGTAGTGGACGTCGTCGCCCGGGGCCTCTCCGCGCTGCCGCGGGCCGACTTCCGCGACGACGAGGAGCCCCGGTGCGTCGCCGAGGCGATCGTGACGGTCGTGGAGATCGAGCGGCTCGAGGAGCTGGGCCTCGACGTCGACGGCCGCACGCCGCCGACGCTGCACGGGCCCGACCTCACCGCCGAGGAGGGCGACCTCCTGTACGCCGCCTACGACGGCTGCCTCGACTTCGAGAGCCGGGACGTCGAGAACTTCACCGCCGACGGGCTCACCGAGGCCCAGGCCCGCTGCGTCTCCGGCGCCTACCGCGGCTCCGGCATCCCCCAGGCCCAGCTCCTGGAGCGCGTGCCCGACGGCACCATGCTGCAGGCCTCGGCCAACGCCCACCTCGACTCGTTCATGTCGGCGCTGCGGACGTCGTGCCGCGACTGGATCACCGAGTGATCGACACCGAGCGGGCGGTGGTGAGCAGCTCGTCGTAGGGCAGGTCCGACTCCAGGCGGTACTCCAGGCCGGCGTCGATCCACAGCAGCACGGCCCCGGCGGCGACTCGGCGGTGGGGCGTGACCAGCACGTGGTCGCCGCCGACGAAGACCGCCGACTCGCCCAGGCCCGGCACCCGCTCGGCCGCGGCGAGCTCGTCGACCACCTTCGTCACCCGGATGGCCGCGGGATCGGCGGTCGGCCGCACCCACAGCGTGGTGGCGGCCTCGTCCCAGCCCAGCAGCACCCCGCCCTCGGGCATCACCGCCAGCAGGTCGGGGTCGCCCAGGTCGACGGTCGGCAGCGGCCGCCCCAGCTCGGTCTCGGCCCGGGCGGGCGACACGGACTCCAGGCCCGACGCCACGGGCGGGAGGCCCGACGGGTCGGCACCCGGGGCGGCCTGGCGCTCGATCCGGGTGTGGCCGATGCCCAGCCAGTCGCCGACCTGGGCAGCGGCGTCGCGCACCGGGGCGACCACCGTCGCCGCGCCCGCCACCACCAGCACCGCCGCGGCGACGAGCCCCACCGCCCGGCGACGCGGCCGCGACGGACGGGCGCCGTCGCCCTCCCCCTCCCACGGAACGGGCGGCGGGACCACCAGGTGCTCCCCGACGCTGGCCAGCACCGCCTCCAGGTGGGCGTCGGTCACCACTCCTCCTCCCGGTCGCGCTCCAGCTCCACCCGCAGCCGGGCCACCGCCCGGGACAGGCGCGACTTCACCGTGCCCGCCGGCCGGCCCAGCACCTCCACCATCTCCCGCTCCGACAGCTGCTCGAAGTGGCGCAGGGCGATCACCAGCCGGTCGTCCGCCCGCAGGCGGTTCAGCGCCGCCACCACCCGCTGCCGCTCCACCTCGGTGACGACCAGGTCCTCCGGGGTCGCCACGACCTCGGCCGCGGCCCGCACGGTGGCCCGCAGCGCCAGGTTCGCCCGCCGCCCCCGGGAGCGCCGGTCGTTCCGGGCGGTGTTGGCGACCACCCGCAGCAGCCAGGGTCGGAACGCCCGGTCGGGACGGAACCGGCCGATCGCGCGCCAGGCCCGCTCCGACGCCTGTTGCACCACGTCGTCGGCGCCTTCGGCGGTGCCGAGGACCACCGTGGCCACCCGCAGCGCCGAGCGGCGGTGCACCCGGACCAGCTCCCCGTAGGCGTCGGCGTCGCCCGCCTGGGCGCGCCGGACCAGCTCCCCCTCGTCGGAACCGCGACGACGGACCGCACCGGTCAACACACCCCTTCCTACACCGCGCCCGGGCGGTAGGTTCCGTCGGTGGCCGACGACCGGAAGCGCCGCTGGGTCCGCCTGGTGCAGCGCTACGTCCTCAACCCGCCGATGAAGCTCGCCGTGTGGGCGGGCCTGGCCCCCGGCCTGGTGCTGGTGGAGACCCGGGGCCGGCGCAGCGGCAAGCGGCGGCGCAACGTGGTGGGGATGCTCCTCGACGGCGACACCGGCTGGGTGGTCGCCGAGCAGGGCCGCTACGCCGGCTACGTGAGCAACATCGAGGCCGACCCGCAGGTGCGGGTCCGGATCCGACGGCGCTGGCGCGACGCCCGGGCCGAGGTCCTCCCCGACGACGACCCCGAGGCCCGCCTGGCCACCTTCGGCCGGAGGAGCCACGAGGCGTCGGTCCGCGGCTTCGGCACCGACCTGACGACGGTCCGCTTCGACCTCGCCTCACCCGAAACCTCGACACAGGTGGCTACATAGCCGCCAGTTCTGTCGAGATTTCGCCCAGGATGTCCAACGCCAGGTCGAGGTCGGACTCCTCGATCACCAGCGGCGGCGCCAGGCGGACCGTCGAGCCGTGGGTGTCCTTGGCCAGGACGCCCCGGGCCAGCAGCTGCTCGCAGACCGCCCGGCCCGACGGCACCGCCGGACCGAAGTCGACGCCCGCCCACAGCCCCCGCACCCGCACGGCCGTCAGCGCCGGCCCCTCCAGCTCGGCCAGGCGGGTCGCCAGGTGGTCACCCAGTTTGGTGGCCCTGGCCTGCAGCTCGCCGGTCGAGAGCAGCGCCAGCACCTCTCGGCCGACGGCGCAGGCCAGGGGGTTCCCCCCGAACGTGCTGCCGTGCGTCCCCGCCGTCAGCACGCCCAGCACCGAGGCGTCGGCCACCACGGCCGACAGCGGCACGATCCCGCCGCCCAGCGCCTTGCCCAGGATGTAGACGTCGGGCACCACGTCCTCGTGGTCGCAGGCGAAGGTGCGCCCGGTGCGCCCCAGGCCCGACTGGATCTCGTCGGCCAGCAGCAGCACACCCGCCGACGAGCAGATCTCCCGCACCTCCCGCAGGTAGCCGTCGGGCGGCACGATCACCCCCGCCTCGCCCTGCACCGGCTCGACGAGGAACCCCACGGTGTCGTCGGTGATCGCGGCCCGCAGCGCCGCGGCGTCGCCGAACGGCACCGACACGAACCCCGGGGTGAACGGCCCGAAGCCGTCCCGGGACGACGGGTCCGACGAGAAGCCGACGATCGTGGTGGTGCGGCCGTGGAAGTTGCCGTCGCACACGACGACCTGCGCCCGGTCCGGGGCCACGCCCTTCACCTGGTAGCCCCAGCGCCGCGCCAGCTTCAGCGCGGTCTCGACGGCCTCGGCGCCCGTGTTCATGGGCAGCACCATGTCCTTGCCGCACAGCTCCGCCAGCGCCTCGGCGAACGGGCCGAGCTGGTCGTTGCGGAACGCACGGCTGGTCAGCGTCAGTCGCCCCAGCTGGGCCTGAGCCACCGCCACCAGACGAGGGTGGCGATGGCCGAAGTTGAGCGCCGAGTAGGCGGAGAGGAGGTCGAGGTAGCGGCGGCCCTCGTCGTCGACCACCCAGGCGCCCTCGCCCTCCACCAGCGTCACCGGCAGCGGCGAGTAGTTGGGGGCGACCCAGCGGGCCTCGAGGTCGCCCGCGTTCACGACCGCAGCTCCAGCGTGCAGCACTTCACGCTGCCGCCGCCCCGGAGCAGCTCGGACAGCTCGACCGGCACCGGCTCGTAGCCGGCGTCGGCCACCCGCTTGGCCAGGCCGTGGGCGGGGGCGGGCAGGAACACGTGGGTGCCGTCCGACATGGCGTTGAGCCCGAAGACGTTGGCGTCGACCTCGTCGGCCACGATGGCATCCGGGTAGCGGCGCTCCAGCTCGTGCCGGCTGGCCTCGGAGAACGCCCCGGGGTGGTAGGCGATGCGTCCCTCGGCGCCGTCGAGCACGAACAGCGCCGTATCGAGGTGGTAGAAGCGGGGGTCGACCAGCTCGAGGCTCACGACCTCCCGGTCGAACAGCCGCGACACCTCGGCGTGGGCGGCGATGTCGGTGCGGAACCCGGTGCCGCCCAGGATCACGTCGCCGACCACCAGGAGGTCGCCCTCGCCCTCGTGGACGTGGCTCGCCCGCTGCACCCGGAAGCCGTTGGCCTCGAACCAGCGGGCGTAGACCGGCTCCTCGCCCCAACGCTCGGGGTGGTGGAAGCGGGCCAGGTAGGCGATGCCGTCGAGCACGAGAGCGCTGTTGGCGGCGTACACCATGTCGGGCAGCCCGGGCTCCGGCTCGACCAGCTCGACGGTGTGCCCGTGCGCCTCGTAGGTCGCCCGCAGCCCCTCCCACTGGTCGATCGCCGCCTGGTGGTCGACCGGCACCTGCGTGTGCATCCACGGGTTGATCACGTAGACCACGTCGAAGTAGGTGGGAGGGCACATCAGGAGACGACGGGGCATGCCTTGGACGTTAAGGGCGCTTCACGGCCACTACAATGCGTCGATCTTGCGTTAGGAGGTCGATCTGTTGCTTCGAGACGAGCTAGACCGCAAGATCGTTGCGCTGCTGGTGGAGAACGCCAGGACGACGTACGCCGAGGTCGGCGCCACGGTCGGGCTGTCGACGCCGGCGGTGAAGCGGCGGGTCGACCGGCTGGTGGAGTCGGGGGTGATCCGGGGGTTCACCGCCCTGGTCGACCCCGAAGCCCTCGGCGGCGGCACCGAGGCGTTCGTGGAGCTGCACTGCCGCAGCCGCACCGACCCCGAGGAGATCCGCTCGATGGTGTCGGCCTTCCCCGAGGTCGTCGGCGCCTACACGGTGACCGGCGGCGCCGACGCCCTGCTCCACGTGCAGACCGGCAGCATCAGCGAGCTGGAGTCGGTGATCGAGCGCCTCCGGGCCCACCGCAACGCCGAGCGCACCAACAGCCAGATCGTGCTGTCCCGCCTGGTCCACCGCCCCACGGCGTAGCCCCGACAGCGAAATGTGCACGGAAACGCACGGAAAACGTGCGCAGCGGTGCACATTTCGGCGGGTCGCTAACGCAGACCCGTCGCCAAGAGCAGGTCGCCGTCGGTCTCCGTGGTGTCACCCAGGCCCGACAGCCGGGACAGCGCCCGGAACTGCGACTTGGCCATGTGCACGGCGGCCTCGGGCTTGGCCGCGAGACGACCCGCCCAGGCGTCGACGGCGGCGTCGAGCTCGTCGGCCGGCACCGCCCGGTGGACGAGACCCCAGCCCGCCGCCTCGGCCCCGCTGACCGGCTCGGTCAGCAGGATGAGCTGCCGGGCCCGGGCGGCGCCCACCTCGTGCACGAGCCGGGCGGTCCCGCCCCAGGTCAGCGGCAACCCCAGGTCGACCTCCGGCAAGCCCAGCCGGGCGTCGACGGCCGCCACCCGGAAGTCGCACGCCAGCGCCAGGCACAGCCCGCCGCCCAGCACGTTGCCGTGCAGCCGGGCGATGGTCACCACCTCGGCGTCGGCGATCGCCCCGACCGCCCGCCGCCCCAGCTGCGACCACCAGCGCCGCTCCCGCTCGCCCGCTCCCCCGCCGCGCGCCATGTGCTCCGACCCCGGCGGGGCGGTGAGGTCGGCACCGGCGGAGAACGACGGTCCCCGTCCTCCCAGCACCACCACCCGCACGTCGAAGTCGGTGGCGAACGACTCGTAGAGGGCGACGAGATCTTCCAGCGTCGCCGTACCCAGCGGGTTGAGCTTCTCGGGGCGGGAGAGCCACACCCGCACCACCGGCCCGTCCCGCTCCACCTCGATCGGTGTTGCTGCCATGCCAGGAGCTTCCGCCAGGGCGGCCGGCGGAACAAGTCGTACGTCCACCGGGTTGGACGATGGCGTGACCGTCGCCGACATCCCCCTGTCCGTGCTCGACCTGGCGCCGATCGGCGAGGGCTCGTCGCCCACCCAGGCGCTGCGTGCCTCGGTCGAGCTGGCCCGGGAGGTGGAGCGTCTCGGTTACCACCGCTACTGGGTGGCCGAGCACCACAACATGCCGGGGATCGCCAGCTCGGCGCCGGCGGTGCTGCTGGCCCACGCGGCGTCGGTCACGTCGACCATCCGCATCGGCTCGGGCGGCGTGATGCTCCCCAACCACGCCCCGCTGGTGGTGGCGGAGCAGTTCGGCATGCTCGAGGCGCTGCACCCGGGGCGGGTCGACCTGGGCATCGGCCGGGCACCGGGCACCGACGGCCTCACCGCCAGCGCGTTGCGCCGGTCGAAGCAGAGCCTCTACGTCGACGACTTCCCCGAGCAGTTCGGCGAGCTGCAGGCGTTCTTCAGCGGCGGCTTCCCCGAGGACCATCCCTACCGTCGCATCACCGCCGTCCCCGGCCAGGGCAACCAGCCGGCGATCTGGCTGCTGGGGTCGAGCGACTACAGCGCCCAGGTGGCCGGCATCCTCGGCCTCCCGTTCTCGTTCGCCCACCACTTCGCCGCGCACAACACGCTGCCGGCGCTGGCCGCCTACCGGGCCGCGTTCCGGCCGTCGGACGTGCTGTCGGAGCCCTTCGCCATGCTCGGCGTATCGGTGCTGTGCGCCGCGACCGAGAAGGACGCCAAGTGGCTGGCGGGGTCCGGGGCGCTGGCGTTCGTGCGGCACCGGACGGGCCGGCCCGGGCGCTACCCGACGCCCGAGGAGGCCGAGGGCTACACGTTCACGCCCGGCGAGCGCGAGCTGCTGCGCGAATGGACGGCCTCGTCGGTGGTGGGCTCGCCCGACTCGGTGCGCCGTCAGCTCGACGAGCTGGTCGAGCGCACCGGCGCCGACGAGCTGATGATCACCACCATGACCCACGGCGCCGACGCCCGCCGCCGCTCCTACCAGCTGGTCGCCGAAGCGGCCGGGCTGCCCTCCCCCTCGTCCCCCACGCTCGTCTGAAATTGCGTTCGTCGGCCCGCTCCATGCGGGTTTTCGAACGCAATTTCGGATGGGGTCATGCGGGTCTGAAGCGGCTCGCGAGGACGAACCCGAAGAACGCCACCAGGGTCACGGTGGGGCCGGGCAGGTCGAGCAGCGCGCCGGCCGGGGTCGGGCTGCGGACCAGCGTCGAGACCGACCGGTCGACCCCGTTCAGCGAGATCTGCTGGACGACGGTGCGCGACGCGGGCTCGCGGTCGACGACCACCCGCAGCTCAGCCGTGGCCATGTCGCCGGGCGCCAGGCGACCCAGCCGGCAGTCCGCCCGCCGGCCGACCACCGCGCACGTCCCCGCCGGGCTCGACGCGCTGCGCAGGGCGACGGGCGCCGACAGCACGTCGACGAGGCGCACGTCGTCGACGACCTGCGCACCGTCGTTCCGCACGGTGACCACCACGGTGGCCGTCTCCCCGGCGACGAGCGGCGACGGCGCCATCGCCGCGCCCACGCCGAGACGGACCGGCTGCACCGGCGGGGGTGGCGGTGGCGGCAGCGGCAGCGGCGGTGGCGGGAGTGGCAGTGGTGGCGGCATGGTCGTCGTGGTCGACGGAGGCGGAACGGTCGTCACCGGCGGCGGCACCGTCGTGGTGGTCGTCGGTGGCGGGGGCAGGGGCCGCGGCGGCGCAGTCGTCGTCGTGGTGGTGACCGGCGGCGCAGTCGTCGTCGTGGTGGTGACCGGCG